>CAZJCN010000150.1:0-6629 GCA_964544195.1 uncultured Phycisphaeraceae bacterium
GTGTGTCAAACACTGAACCCGGGCGTCGCTCCCACGGCGTCCGGGATTTTTTATGGGTATTCAGCTCGCCTCTTAGGGATTGGTTCGAGAGAGAGATGTGTCTATGTATTTGTTGACAAACAATTTATCAAGTATTTCCGGCGGCCAGGAATGCCGGGCGGGGTGGCGGAAAAATAAATCCAGGGGCAGATTGTAAAATGTTGACAATATGAGGCAGATCATTTACAATCCGGGTGTGGAGTGAGTTTGCCGCCGTGTTTTTTGCCCGGTCGGGCAGGTAGGCGGGACGCCGGGGGACGGGATCGTTCGGGCCGATGGACAGCCCGAGTTGTCACCAACCTTCAACCGGCCAGTTGAGGCCAGCACTTGCGAATCCGCTTGGGGCGAACACGTCAAGGAGAAGCCATGCACACCGACATCCACAACCGTCAGACCCGAACGAATCGAGGCCCGGCCACGGGCGGGTTTACCCTGATTGAACTGTTAGTGGTCATCAGCATCATTGCGTTGCTGGTGGGCATCCTGTTGCCGGCCTTGGGCGCGGCGAGGCGTTCGGCACAGGTGCTCAAGTGTTCAAGCCGAATGAAACAGATCATGGTCGCGATGACGTCATACACGATCGACAACAACGGGTTTTTCCCTGCCGGTGAATGGCTCGGCACGCAGAACGACGATCTGACGATTTCGTACGACGACCTGTTGGCCGGTTACGACGGGCGTTCACAGCTGACCCGTGACGAGATGCTTCAGCCGTATGCGTACGTCGGCGACGCCAAGGCCGCCGGTTCGGACTTCTACCGCTGCCCGCTGGACAACGTGGAAGCGTTTGAGAACCAGACGCCCAACGCGACGCAGTTCTTCCGCCGGACATATTCGATCTCGAAGGGCAGCAACCCGACCGTGACGACGACGGCTGCTCAGAATGAGTACAGGCGGGCACCGGGTATTTCCAACTACAACGCGATCCAAGGTTTGAATCCGTTGGGCAACCCGATCCGCGGTCAGTGGTCGGCCAAGGACGCCGAGGTGACCCGCGGGTCTTCGACGATCGCGCTGGCTGAGTTCGCCTTTGACATCAACACGATGGGCATTGCCATCTACTCGAACATCAGTGGTGGGGATCAGGCCTGGTCGGGATATGCCCAGCACGAATACAACGTGATCGGGCATCACGACGGCAAGGGCCTGCCGGACACCTACAGCGAACGGCTGGGGAACAAGACGAACTACGGCTTCGTGGACGGCCACGTGGAAGGTTTGACCCTGCGTGACACGCTGACCGGGCTGGACAATCTCACCGCTGCGCCGAGTGACTACCGCGGCACGATGTGGGACCACAAGCAGTAAGCCCGCCTGATGGTGGGGTCGAGCCGAATACGGGGGGAGGATGCCGGGTTCATGCGTGAGTTACCCGGCATCCGTGCGGCAGACAGGATGGATGGTTTGGCGTCAGCAACAAGCGTGCTTCATCTCGCCGAGAGGCGTCATAACGACGATGCACAACGGGCCGGCCCGAGCTGACGACGCGCGGGCCGGTTTTTAGTTGAACAGTCGTTGCGGAGTTCGGCGAGGATTCAGCCTGCGGTGTCGCGACGGCCGACGAGGAGATACGGACATGCCCTGCGATGGTATGTGGTAAACACGCGTGCTGAATGTATATTGTTGGCAACTTAAGCGGGCGCAAGCCCTTGAAACCAGCTCCGGGACACGACCAAACCCTTTCGCGAAGGATGAATCGCCATGACAACCACAATGGAAGCCACGAAGCACTACCGCTGTTTCATCGACAACGAATGGGTGGATTCCAGCAAGACGATCGAGGTGGAAAACCCGGCGACCGGGGAGGTGTTCGCGACCGTCCCGGCGTTGACCACGGCCGACGCCCAGCGGGCGCTCGAATCGTCCAAGGCGGCGCAGCAGAAGTGGCAGGCGTTGCCGGCCTACGACCGGGCCAAGTTCCTGTTCGCGATCGTGGACGGACTCGCCAAGGAGCGCGACCACTTCGCCCGGCTGCTCGTGATGGAGCAGGGCAAGACGCTGGCCGAGGCATACGGCGAGTTCGACGACACGTTGCGTTATATCAGCTACGCCGCCGAGGCGGCCCGACGACTGGAGGGCCAGATCTTCCCATCGGATGCGCCCAACGAACAGCTCTGGATTCAGAAAGTCCCGTTTGGCGTGACGGTGGGGTTGTGTGCGTACAACTACCCGTTGGCGTTGATCGGTCGGAAGATCGGGCCGGCATTGGTGACGGGGAACACGATGGTGCTCAAGCCGCACGACGCCACGCCGGTGACGGCCTCGGAGTTCTGTCGAGTCGTGCAGGAAGCGGGTCTGCCCAAGGGCGTGATCAACATGGTCACGGGCAGCGTGCAGGAAGTGGGGGTGCCGTTGGTCGAAAGCCCGATCACCCGGCTGGTAACGGTGACGGGGAGCATCCCGGCCGGCCGGGCGATCTATAAATCGGCGGCGCAGAACATCACGGCCCTGTCGCTGGAGCTGGGCGGCAAGGCGCCGTTCATCGTGCTGGATGACGCGAATATCGACAAGGCGGTCGAAGCCGCGGTCGTGGCGCGTTACGCCAACTGCGGGCAGGTGTGCATCTGCAACGAGATGACGCTGGTACACGAGAAGATCGCGGACGAGTTCACCGAGAAGGTGCTTGAGCGCGTCAAGAAGATCCGTGTCGGCAACCCGATGGAGGACGTGGACATGGGCCCGTCCACCACGGCGGTGGGGTTGGAACGGATCGACACCATCGTGAAGGAAACGGTCAAGCAGGGGGCCGAGCTTGCGCTGGGTGGCAAACGTCCCGAAGGCAAGCAGTTTGAAAAGGGCAACTGGTACGAGCCGACCGTGCTGCTGAATGTGACCAGGGACATGGCCGCGGTGCGGGACGAGATCTTCGGGCCGGTCATGCCGATCCTCAAGATCTCCGGGTACGAGGAGGCGCTCGAGCTGACCAACGCGCGGATGGAAGGGTTGTCCGCGTATCTCTGGACAAAGGACTACACCAAGTTCATGCACGCGGTCGGCAACATGGAGGTCGGCACGATCTTCATCAATAAGGGGATCTGCGGATACATCCAAGGCTACCATACCGGCCACAAGCTCAGCGGTCTGGGCGGCGAAGACGGTATCTATGGCATCGAAGGGTACCTGCAGAAGCGGACGATCTACCTCAGCTGCGAGCCTTGAACGGACAGCATCGCACGGGGTGAGTTTGGCTAATGTGAGCAAACACGATTCGAGAAGCGGTAAAGGTCATTCATGGAAGACGTGCAGTTGCAACCGAGGTGGGAGCTGGACCTGAGCGGTCATCACTGGAAGATGGAGAAGATCCGTCCCGGTGAGGGCATCAGGGAGCGGTTCCATCTACTCCCGGCCGAGTACCAGGGGACGGCTTTCAGTTGGAACCAGGCATCGGTGCCGGGTGACGTGTACACCGATCTGCACCGAGCCGGGGAACTGGATGACCCGTATTTCGGGCGGAACCTGCACCGCGCCAAGTGGGCGCAGGAGTATGAATACTGGTACATGTGCAAGTTCGACGTGCCCGAGCAGTTGAAGGGCCGATCGTTTCGTGTGGTGTTCGAGGGGGTCGACTACAGCTGCGAGGCCTGGTTGAACGGGCAGTATCTCGGGGCCCACGAGGGGGCACTGTCACAATTCAGCTTTGACGCGACACATCATGTGCGTTTTGAGAAGTGGCATCAGGGCTGCAACATCCTGATGGTCAAGCTCGATCCACCGCCGAGGAACTACGGCCGAGTCGGTGGGCGCAAGGTCTGCTTCTCGGGCGACTACATGACCGGTTTGGTTCCCTTCGGCATCTGGCGGCCGGTGAAAGTACAGGCAACCGGGCCGATTCGGGTCGAGGACGTTCGCATCGAGTCGGCGATCGAGGGTGAGTCGGCGAAGGTGTCGCTGGATGTCGCTCTTAGTAACCCGTCGACCCATCCGGACGAGGTGACCGTCACCGCCAGACTCAGCGGAGAAAACTTCGAGTCCAAGACCTACACGCAGAAAATGGCCTGCCTGTCCACGCCGGGGACCACCACGGCGAAACTGACGGTGGATGTTCCGGACGCGAAACTGTGGTGGCCTTGGGACATGGGCGATCAGAACCTGTATGAAGCCGTCGTCACCGTCGAGCAGGGGGGGGTGGTGCTCGACGAGGTGCGCGAGGTCTTCGGCATCCGTGAGGTCAAGATGGCGATGAACCCCGGCTACTCCCCGGACGAGGTGGAGTACCCGTGGACGTTCATGATCAACGGCAAAAGGCATTACCTGCGCAGCGCCTGCTGGGGCGGGCCGCCGTCGTGGCTTTACGGCCGAAACAGCGATCAGAAATACATCGACCGGCTGAAGATGGTCCGGGAATGCAACATCAACAACCTGCGTATCTTCGGCTGGCACCCGCCGGAGGTTCCGATCTTCTACGAGATGTGCGATCGGCTGGGGATTACGGTGTGGACAAACTTCACGTTCGCCACGCAGGCCTTCGATGCCACGCCGGACTTCCTCGACCCGGCGATCCGCGAGTGTGTGGATATCGTCAGGCAGCGGCGCAATCACCCGTCCAACATTTTCTGGATGGGCGGCGAAGAGGTGTATTTCTCCGATGCGCATGTCGCCAGCGACAACAAGCGGATCATGGAGGAGGTCGGCCGAGCGGTCGCCGAGGCGACCAACGTGCCGTACGCGCCGGCGTCCCCGATGAGCAGCCCGTACGCTCTTCGGCTCGGGTTCAAGCCCAAGGAATCCTCGCACGCCAACGAGCACTATTACGGGGCCGGGCACGCGTTCATGGAGGAATACTACACGGCTCTGGATTTCTGCATCATCCCGGAGCTGACCGCCGCGTCGGCACCCGACATCGAAAGCCTGAAAAAGTTCATCCCCGAAAACGAACTGTGGCCTCCCGGGCCGAGCTGGGGGTATCACGGCGGCGACATGGACATCCTGCGCATCCTCAACTTCGAGGTGTTCGGCGATGAGCGCATGAATTCGCTCGAAGAGTTCGTCGAATCGACACAGGTGGCGCAGGGCATGATCTTCCAGTTCGCGCTGGAGCACCTGCGCCGGCGCAAGCCCAAGGTCAGCGGCGTGGCGCTGTGTCACTTCATGACCAACTGGCCCGACATCAAGTGGGGACTGATCGATTACTACGGCAAAAAGAAGCGGTCGTTCGAGTACGTGCAGCGTTGCTACCAGCCGTTGCTGCCGAGCCTGGATTATCCCAAGCGGCGTTGGAGCCCCGGCGAAGCGCTGCAGGCGAGCGTGTGGGTCGTCAACGACTATCACACAGCCTTCCCCGGTGTCACGCTGACGTGGCGGGTGATCGACCCGGCCGGTCAGGTCGCGGCGGAAGATTCGGTCACACTCGACATCGAGCCGGACAGCTCACGCGAAGTCTGCCCGGTGACATGGACGGTAGCCGGCAGCGAGAACCAGATGTTCCGTGTGGAGATGACGCTGACCGGCGCGGACGGCAAGGCGTTGAGCCGGAACCACCATTCGCTGCTGGTCGGCGACCAGGAGGCGGCCCGACAGCGCGGCCGGGAACTGCACCACGAAGCATCGGAACGGATACGGAAATTCGGCACGAGTTACTTCAGGTATTGCCCCGAACTGATCGAGCTGGACTGAGCTGGCAGTGATCAGCGGAGAAATTCAGGAACAGACAGACAACCCAGTGAGGATTCCATGACCGAGACTACACAGACCCAACTGCTCAGCGCCGCGACCAAGCGCGCCATTGAGGGCCGGTTCTACGAGCGAGGCCCGGAATGGTTTTTTGAGTTCGACATCAAGCCGTTGAAGGGCGATCTGGCTTATCAGGAAGGTGTGACCCGCCGCGACCCCAGCGCGGTCATTCAGGTCGGCGATACGTATTACACCTGGTACACCCGTGGTGAGGGTGAGACGAAAGGTTTCGGTACGGGTGACGTGTCGGCGAAGGTGTTCCCGTGGGACCAGTGTGAGATCTGGTACGCCACGTCCAAGGACGGCTGGACCTGGAAGGAACAGGGCCGGGCGGTCGGTCGAGGCCCGGACGGGGCGTTCGACGATCGTTCGGTGTTCACCCCGGAGATCTTCGTACACGAGGGCAAGTATTACCTGGTCTACCAGGTCGTGCAGTCGCCGTACACGATCCGGGTGAAGGAAAACGTGGCGATGGCGGTGGCGGATTCACCCGACGGTCCGTGGGAAAAGCTGCCGGAACCGATTTTGCGTCCGGCGGACAACGGCATCTGGCTCGGTGAGGAGGACGACCGTTTCGCGGTGATCGAGCGTGGCGACTTCGACAGCCACAAGACACACGACCCGTGCCTGCTGTACTACAAGGACAAGTTCTACCTGTACTACAAGGGCGAGCAGATGGGTGAGCGGATGACGTTCGGCGGTCGTGACGTGCGTCACGGTGTCGCCATCGCCGATCGGCCGGAAGGCCCGTACGTCAAAAGCCCGTACAACCCGATCTCCAACAGCGGGCACGAGATCTGTGTGTGGAAGTATCGTGGCGGTGTCGCTTCGCTGATCACCACGGACGGGCCGGAGAAGAACACGATCCAGTGGGCGCCGGACGGGATCAACTTCGAGATCATGTCGGTCCTCAAGGGGAC
>CAZJCN010000151.1:0-4838 GCA_964544195.1 uncultured Phycisphaeraceae bacterium
TTTGTTTACCGCGGCAGCGCGATCCCCGAACTGGTCGGCAAATACGTGTTCGGGGACTTCTCCAATGCGGGATTCTTTACACCCGGGGGTCGGCTGTTCGTCGGGGATCTGACCACGGGACAGATCGAGGAACTGGTCATCGGCGCAACCAACCGCGCCTTGGGGCAGTTCGTCAAAGGCTTCGGACAGGACGCTGACGGCGAGTTGTACGTATTGGTCGGGACCAACCTCGGCCCGTTCCGCGATGCGTCCGGCCAAGGCTTCGGACAGGTGTTGAAGATCGTACCGATCCCCGAGCCGGCGTCGATAGCTTTGGCGATGATGCTGGGACTGCCGACACTCCTGCGTCGTCAATGAGTTTTACGACGATCTGATAAAGCTGATCGACATCGCCCGGCTCAAACCAGTCCCGACGACTTGTGTGCTGTGTGATCCGTCGGCTGGCGGAAGCTGTTGAGGTCGATTTTCGAGAAATACTCGATCGTTTTCATCAATCCTTCACGCAGCTTGACCTTCGGCTCCCAGTTCAGTTTCTGCTTGGCCAACGAGATGTCCGGCTGGCGTTGGGTCGGGTCGTCTTCGGGCAACGGCAGGTATGTCAGCTTGCTCTTGGAGCCGGTCAGCTCGATGACCATTTCAGCCAGCTCCTTGATCGTAAACTCGTCGGGGTTGCCCAGGTTGACGGGGCCGACGAAATCATCCGGGCCGTCCATCATGCGGATGAACCCTTCGATCAGGTCGTCGACGTAGCAGAAGCTGCGGGTTTGCGACCCGTCGCCGTAGAGTGTGATGTCTTCGTTGCGCAGGGCCTGAAGGATGAAGTTGGAGACGACCCGTCCGTCGTAGGGGTGCATGCGTGGGCCGTAGGTATTGAAGATGCGAACCACGCGGATATTGACGTTGTTGGACCGGTGATAATCGAAGAAGAGTGTCTCCGCGACACGTTTGCCCTCGTCGTAGCAGGCCCGGATGCCGATGGGGTTGACGTTGCCTCGGTAGGCCTCCGTCTGAGGGTGAACGTCCGGGTCACCGTAGACCTCGCTGGTGGACGCCTGAAACACCTTGGCCTTGCATCGTTTGGCCAGTCCGAGCACGTGGATCGCGCCCATCACCGAGACTTTGGTCGTCTTGATCGGGTTGTATTGATAATGCACCGGCGACGCGGGGCAGGCCAGGTTGTAGATCTCGTCAACCTCGAGGTAGATCGGGTGGGTGATGTCGTGCCGGATCAGCTCGAAGTTGGTCTTGTCCAGCAGGTGGATAATGTTGTGCTTCTGGCTGGTGAAGAAGTTATCGAGGCAGATCACGTCGTGCCCAGCCTCGACCAGCCTGTCGCAAAGGTGAGAACCAAGAAACCCGGCCCCGCCGGTGACAAGGATACGTTTGAGTCGTTGTTGCATGGTGTGGGTCTGGGGTTCAGGATGAAAGATCATGTTCCGGCCATCGTGGGGCGACGCATGGGTTATGTTGTCTGTTCAAAAGTGGCGCCCGGCTCGACGTCGAAGCTGACCATCTGCCCGATGGCGAACTGTGCCGCGCGTTGATTGGGCATGAGGGTGACGGTGATCGGGACGCAGGCCTGCACGGTCAGTGTGTTCGCCTTCACGTCGCCGCCGATGATCCGGCCCTGCACCCGTCGGGGTCGGCCGAACACCGGCTCGATGAACCGTCCCCCGGCCGGGATCACGTCCACCCGCTGGGCCTTGGCGCGGATGATGCCGGATACCCGCTCATTGACCTCCGCCTGGATCGGCCCGACGGGGACCAGTCGCAACCGGTAGTCCGTCCCGGGTACTGCCAGCACCAGCTTGTCGGGGCTCTTTTCCACCAGTACGCCCGTTGCGATCGGGCCTGCCGCTACGGCTTCACTCATCGTCCTGCTCCGTCATCCACGCCGACCACCCGCCGACCGCCGGCCGGGTGTGCGACGCTCACAAGTCGAGCATAACATACCGACCAACGGCTGACTCCGACAGCCCGGCTTGTGCAACACCGCCTACCCCCAGACCCGACGAGGCCCCAGCCGTGTCCGGCCAGCACGAGATCAACAAGCAACACTGCACCGACAGGATCCGCTGTGACTACGCCCACGTCGGTCTCTACGACGTCAAGGCACGAAAGCCTTGGATCGCCAAAAAAAAGTGGGGCGTCGTCCCCGTCCGCGTCTCCCACGCCAAGCTGCTGGTCGGCGGAACGCAGGACACCTCCACCGTCACCAAGGACCGCTTCCTCTGCTACTGGTTCCACACCCCCAACACCGGCGAGGGATACGTCCACGGCTACCCGATTGAGTGGGAGGAGGGCCACCTCATGGTCCGCATCGACCCGAACTGGGACTACGCCAACGGACGGTTCATCCCCAACACCGATACCGCCCGTATCGAACGCAACATTAACCAGCAACACGCCTGGGGTCGGCACCTCTACCAGTTATATGTGGAGGTCAAGCCGAAGTTCCCGTTCAGTTGGCACATGATCGGCCCGCGCGCCGCCGACAGCATGTTCTATATCGAACGCTATGAGCCGTAACACGCTCACTTGTCCGCATTGTCTGATTAACCGCCGTTCAACACGCAGCGCATCGTCGGCAGCTCCTTATCCAGAATCGACCGGGCATACACACACAGCAGCCGATTTGCCCGGTCGATGGTTTCGTGATCAGCCCCGGTAAGTGGTTCGCCCTTCGCCAGTGTGCGCAACAGACCGACGGTCCGGCTACGCACGCGCCAGTCGGCGATGCCGTTCTCGTTGGTCAACCCGCCGGCGATCGGGTCGAAGGTGTAGGCTTTCTCGGATTTGAGTTCGCTTCCAAGCCGAACATCTCGCTCAAGCTCCGGGCGGTAACCGCAATCCGTCAACAGTGCCCACTGGAACTGAAGCAACGCCAACGCGTGCTGTTCCCGATCGCGCAGCGCCTCGAGGAAACAAGACATCGCCTCGAACGCGCCCGGGTGCGGGTCTTCGTCGGCAAGCAGCGCGTGACAGAGGTCCGCGGCATACATCGCCAGGCGTTGCGCATGAAAATCACAACGCAAGTGGTGGTAATCGTTCTGCAGGTCCCATTCGGTCAGGGTCGCCAGCTCGGCGGTGGGTCGGGTCACCGCGACGACCTGGCCGAGGGTCAGCAGCTCGATCCCGCCGGAGAATCGTTGCACCGAGCTTGGGCTTTGCCGCTTGGACCCCTTCGCCAGCCCGCGCAGCTTGCCGTGTTCCTGTGTCAACAGCACCACGACCTGGCTGGTCTCCGACCAGTCGATGTGGCGGATGCAGATGGCCTGATCCTTGAACCGCGGCATGATGGGCATCATACCGGTTGGCGCATCCCGGCCAAGGACCGCAGGGCATATGACGAACGCCGCGTGGCTGGGTCGGCTGTTAATCTGCCGACGATACCGAAGAGCTTTTTACCCCAGCGCCCTCAACTGCTGTTGGATCTTCTCTGCTTCGGCTTCGGCGTCAGCAAGCTGCTGCCGGGTTTCGTTGACCAGTTTTTCCGGCGCTTTCTTGACGTAGTTCTCGTTGCTGAGTCGGCCACGCAGGGTCTTGATCTGTCTGGCCAGTTCGTCGGCCCGTTTGGTCAGCCGGTCTTTCTCGGCATCGGTGTCGAGTTGGCCGTGCAGATACAGCTCCACCGCCGGGCGGACGACCGCCGCGGCATCGGCGGGCTTGGTGACATCCGGACCGATCGCCGTCACCTGCACGTTCGCCAGGGTCTCAAACACCGACCGGTGTTCCGCCAGACGGGCGTAGGTGTCATCCAACACCTTCAGCGACACGTCCACCTTCTCTCGGGGCGGGACTTTGTTGGACGCACGCACCTCGCGGACCATGACCACCGCCTCCTGCACCCGCGCGAAGGTTTCCTCGGCATCCTTGTCGATGGCGCCGGCGTCCGCCTTCGGCCAAGGCGCACGAACCAGCAGCTCACTGGCCGGTAATTCCAATCCGTCCACGCCGCGCTCCGGCACGACCGCGTTGAGCCGTTCCCACAGCTTCTCCGTGATGAACGGCATGGCCGGGTGCAGCAGACGAAGCGACACGTCGATCATCGACGCCAGCACCCGCCGGGCCGTGGCGCTTTGCCGGACCACGCCCTTGACCGCTTCGATGTACCAGTCGCACAGGTCGTTCCAGATGAAGCTGTAAAGCCCCTGCGCGTAGTTGTGGAAGTCGTAATCACTCAGCGCCCGGTCGGCCGCCTGCACCGCTTCGATCGCACGGGCGATGATCCAACGATCCGCCAGTGACAGTTCGCCTTCCTCGTGCCCGGTCGCCTCGTCGATGTTTGAAAGGGCGAACCGGGTCGCGTTCCAGAGCTTGTTGGCGAAGTTTCGGCCGTAGTCGAACTTCTCGCTGGTGTTACGCGCCAACGGCATCTCGTCGGTCGGCTTGACCTGCCCGGACGCCACGCCGTAGCTGGACACCATCTTCTTGCCCTTGGCAAACGGCGACTCCTGGATCGGCGCCGCGACCTTGTGCTGGCCCGACCCGACGGTGATGAACTTGGGCGTGAACGTCTTGCCCGTGTACGGACAGACCATGTCCACCGGCATCCGCACGTCCTGCGTCTGCGTGGTCATGCTCGCCAACGTGAACCGCATCGCGTCGGCGCCGTGGCTGTGGATGATGTCGTTGGGGTCCACGCCGTTGCCCAGACTCTTGGACATTTTCTGCCCGTGTCCGTCCTGGATCATCGCGTGGATGAACACATCCTTGAACGGCAGCTTCCCGTGAAGGTACGTGTTGAACATCACCATCCGCGAAACCCACAGCGTGATGATCTCCCGCGCGGTGCACAGCACGTCCGTCGGGTTCCACGTGCGAAGCTCCGGCGTGTC
>CAZJCN010000151.1:4938-6602 GCA_964544195.1 uncultured Phycisphaeraceae bacterium
CCCCACCAGAGTTGGCGTGAGATGCACCAGTCGCGGAGGTTTTCGTGCCAGGTCTGGAAGGTGCGGGCGTAGCGTTCGGGGTAGAAGCGTAATTGTCCGTGCCAGTCGGCCTGTTCGGGCCTTAGCATGTCCGGCGTATCCTTGGCGGTCTGTTCGCGCGACAACTTCCGGTCATAGGAATACGGCTCGGTCAGCGGCGTGCGCTGGTCGGGCGCCATCGCGTCGATCGCCGCGCCGCGCAGACGATCGTCGGTCACCTTCACGTACCACTGGTCGCTTAAGTAAGGCTCGATCGGGACGTGCGAACGGTAGCTGTGCCCGACCGCGTGACGGTAGGGCTTGATGTCCTGCATCAGCTCGTGGTTCTCGAACCAGCGGACGATCGTCTTGCGTGCCTGTTCGCGTGACTGGCCGAGCAGGGAGAACAACGTCTCACGGTCGGCATACGGCCGATCGAGCCATTGATCGAAGTCGTCCCAGCCGTGGTCCCGCGAGATCGAGGCGTCGGGGGCCATGACGTTGATGACGTTGAGCGCATGGCGTTGACCGATCTCCCAGTCGTTGGGGTCGTGGGCGGGGGTGACTTTGAGGAACCCGCTGGCCATGCGCGCCTTGGCGTCGTCGGAGTCGGGGTCGGGGATGACGACGTATTCATCGCCGATCACGGGGATCGGTCGGCCGACGATCGGCAGGACCACGCGCTTGCCGATGAAGTGCGCGCGTTGCTTGTCGTTGGGATTCACCGCCACCGCGGTATCCCCGAGCATGGTTTCCGGCCGGGTGGTCGCCACGGTGACGAACTCGCCGGTCGCCTGCCCGTTGTCGTCGATCACGGGGTACTTCATGTACCAGAAGTGCCCGTCCACGTCCTGCATCTCGACCTCGTCGTCGGCCAGCGCGGTCTGCGTGACGGGGTCCCAGTTCACCAGCCGTTTGCCTCGGTAGATCAGGCCGTCCTTGAACAGCCGGAAGAACGCCTCGCGCACCGCCTTGGCGCACTGTTCGTCCATCGTGAACCGTTGACGGTCCCAGTCGCAGGAGCAGCCCATGCTCTTGAGCTGGCCGGTGATGACCGCTTCGTATTCATCTTTCCAGGCCTGAACCTTCCGGATGAACTGCTCCCGGCCGTTCTTCCCCTCGGCTTCGAGCTTTTTGTAGTCCTTCAGTGCCGGCTGGCCCTCGTTCTGCAGTCGCTTGTCCACGACGGTCTGTGTGGCGATGCCGGCGTGATCCGTGCCGGGCATCCACATCGCGTTATCCCCGAGCATCCGGTGCCAGCGGATCAGGATGTCCTGCAGCGTGTTGTTCAGGGCGTGGCCCATGTGCAGCGCCGCGGTGACGTTCGGCGGGGGAATCACGATGCTGTAAGGCTTGCCGGGGTCGTCCGGTTCGGCGTGGAAGGCGTTGACGGCCTGCCAGCGCTGGGCAACCTCGGTTTCAACCTCTTCGGGGCGGTACTGCTTGGCCAGTTCGGTGGTGGGAATCCTCGTCATGGTCGACTTATCGTGGTGTGGACCCGGCCCGTTGGCAAGCGGGCGGATCGGGGGAGGGTGTGTGATGGTCGGATATACGTTTGCCGATGCGGAAGAATCCGCCGGCGCGGAGGGTGGGGGTCGTCCCCTCAGCTAACGACGACGCGGGTTGTGTCGTGTGACGCGTGCATC
>CAZJCN010000152.1:0-6518 GCA_964544195.1 uncultured Phycisphaeraceae bacterium
CGGCAGCCGTAGAGGTTGTCGAACTTGCTCTTGGTCACCGAGTCGTTGACGTTGATAGCCGGGAACAGGAGCGTGCCCTTCTTTTCCATTTCGTAAAGGCGATGCACGCCGGTGGTGGTTTCCTCGCTGACGCCATGGCACCCCTCGGCGACCTTGTGCCACCGTTTGGGGTCTTCTTCAAAGCAGCGTGCCAGGAGCTTGAGAACTTCCTTGAATTCCTCGTTGTCCGTGGTCTCGGGGCCGGGGACTTTGCCGGCCTTTTCGAACTCCACACCCTTGTGGATCAGCAGCGTCGCATCGCCGCCGTCATCGACGATCTGGGTCGGACCGACGATGCCGCCCTTGCCGTCCGGGAAGCGCATCGCCTGCTCCGTACACCACCAATATTCCTCCAATGTTTCACCCTTCCAGGCAAAGACCGGAACGCCCTTCGGGTTGTCCGGCGTGCCGTTCTTGCCCACCACCACCGCGGCGGCGGCGTGGTCCTGGGTCGAGAAGATGTTGCAGGAGACCCAGCGTACCTCGGCGCCCAGCTCCACCAGGGTTTCGATCAACACGGCGGTCTGCACGGTCATGTGCAAGGAGCCCATGATCCGTTGCCCGGCCAGGGGCTTGCTTGCACCGAATTCCTGACGCAGCGCCACCAGGCCCGGCATCTCAGCCTCGGCCAGGTCCAGTTCCTTCCGGCCCCAGTCGGCGAGACTGATGTCCTTGATCTTGTATTCCAGGTCGCCCGTTTTCGTGATCGAGCAGGGTTGTGTCGCGGTTGCGGTCATGGTCGGTTCCTTCATGTCTGAGGTTTGCAGTACAAGTTTTTAATGTTCGTTTGGCGTGGGATACAAAACAAATACGTTATGTCGTGGTGTCAGCGTTATTCATTGCAGGCTTCAACGCGGTTGCCAGTAACAACGCGGGGCCCTTGGCGTCCGGGTGCGGCGGTATCGGAGAACTCTCGGTTCGAGTCAGCCCGGCAGAGGCAAGCAGGTTGCAGACCTCGCGGGTGTCATACCCGAGATTCTGTTGCCCCATCTCTCGGCGGAAGTCTTCGCGGTCGTGTCGCATCACATCGACCACCACCGCCCGGCCGCCGGGCTTGAGAATACGAGCCATTTCCTGCACCGCCGATTGTGGATCATCCAGATACGTCAGGACCAGCACCATCATGGCCGCGTCGCAATGGTTGTCTTCGATCGGCAGGGCTTTGAGATCACCTTCCAGCAGTTCAACCCGATCAGACACTTCAGCGGTTCGTGTCCGCGCCGCCTCGAGCATGGCCGGGGTGTTGTCGACCGCGATCACACGATCGAAACGGCGCGACAGCTCCACGGTCAACGCTCCGGTCCCACAACCCAGGTCGGCTACCGTCCAATGGGTCGGCAGCAACGCCAGCATGGCTTGCATCCCGAAACTCGGGCCGTACATTTCGGTCCGCAGTCGGTCCCACTTCTCAGCGGCCCCGGCAAAGAAGCGCTGCGAGGCTTCACTACGCTGTCGAAGCCGTTGTGTCAGACGGACCTGATCCTGGCTGACCGCAGCCCAGCCCTCCGTCTGCTCCCGGGCAAGCAGCCACATCTGACGTTGGGAAGGCTCGAGTTCATCCAGCAGCATGCGGTAGAGGTTCGTGGTGCCTCGCCGTCGGCTGACCGTCCAGCCGTCATCTCCCAGCAGTTTCAAGTGCCGGCTGACCGTGGACTGGGGTAGCTGCAGGATGTCGCAGAGGTCGGACACAGCCAGCTCGTGTCGTTCCAGTAGACGCAGCAGCCTCAAGCGGGTGGCGTCCGCGAGGCTTGCCATCCACTTCAAAAGGCTGTCGGGCTGGGCAATCTGAGTATCCATCAGTTAATCCGGATAAAATAATAGATCGGTTGGAGCCGAGGTCAAGTCCACTGTTCAGTGGCGGTCCAAAGGCGACCTGGCCCGAAGTGGCTAAGATGGAGCACACCAACCCCAATTACCGCCAACCCTTGGGCGTATCCACCCGCAATCAACCTATGGCTGTGTTTCGTTCCCTGAGTCTGATATTCCTCATGCTGACGGTGTTGTTGGCCGGCTGTGAGCCGGAGATTCGCGTGGTTCGCAGCAGTTGGGATAACTTCCCAGCCGACCCCAAACCGAGCCAGACCCGTACTCCGCGGGCCACCCGGGACCCGGCCGGGGGGCAGGGCTGGGCGATTGAACTGATGAGTTTCACCGGGCCGCAACGACACCATGAAGCCATGCGAATGTCGGAACGCCTCCGTGAGGAGGCCGGGCTTGGCGACGTCTGGATTGAAGATACCGGCGACACCGCCCGCCTGTATCACGGCCGGTTCGCCAGCGCGACCGATCCGCAATTGCGGTCCGCGGTCAACAAGATCAAGCGGATCGAGCTGGACGGGGCTAAACCGTTCGCCGACTCGCGGGTCGTCCCGCTCCTCGGTCAGGGCCGAGTGATCGCCGACCCGTTCGACCTTCGCCAGTTCGTCGGTTACTACTCGCTGCAGATCGGTTTTTACGATCAGTCCTACGGCGACAACTTCCGTGAAGCGGCCGAGCAGGCGGTCCGTGCCCTGCGAGAAGACGGCCACGAGGCGTACTACTACCATGGCCCATTCCGGTCCATCATTACCGTGGGCTTGTTCACCTATGACGAAGCGTTCGTCAATGCCGGAACCTATGACACCTACTCCCCTGCCGTGCGCGAATTGCAGAAGCAATTTCCCTACAACCTCGGTAACGGTGTGACGCTGATCCAGAAGGAAAACGGGAAGGTGATCGGCGAACAGAAAAGCTCGCTTGTCAGGGTGTTCTGATCCCGGCCCGACCGCGGCTGCGTATCAACAGTTCATAACCTAACAGCGCATATACCGGGATGTACTCCGCCACGACCACCCATCCCGGAACGCGATAGCCGTCATACTGGTGCGCGGCATACGAAGCGGTGACGGTGAGAGTAAACACCCAGAAGGACAGGCTGAACCACATCGGCACCAGGGCCAGGCACCACAGCAGATACCACGGATGGACCGTGCTGGAAAACAACAGGGAGGCATAAAGAAACATACCCGCGGCCCGGGCGGGATTATCTTTTTCGTGCTGTGCTATGCGACACAGTATTGCCAGCAACGCCGCCAGAAACAGGGCGTCCAGCCATGACTTTTCGAGCCACTGACTCATCAGCGGGTACATGGAACCGTTGAACGCCCATCGGCGGACAAAGTTTTCACCCGTTTCCATTAATCCCATCAACCCGCCATCCATGAACAGGAAGGGCGCATAGAGAAGCAGCAGGGTCATGATGGTTGCTGCCGTGGCGTGGACGATCATGCGGGGCTTTCCCCGGAGCATCCATGCCAACAGACACGCGATCGGCAAGACGATCGGTTTAACCCCCAAAGCCAAGCCGAAACACACCCCCGCGATCACGGCTGTGAGCCTGGGATACCGAGAAAATCTTTCCGTGCCCTCCTGCCTCAAACACCAAGTCAGCCACAACGACGCGACCAGAAAGACAATCCCGATCACGTCCTGATGTCCGCTCCCAGCAACTTCGCTGATGGCCAGCGGGTGCCAGGCATAGGCCACCACCCACCAGGCACTTCGCCCGGCTTCACGAAGCCAGACAAGAATCAGGATGATCAGCAGCATGTCGAACAGGACAAATCCCAAGCGGAACAGCTTGTCATGATCAGGGTCTAATCTTTGCCACCATCCGGGACACCATGACCATGCCGTATGCAGTCCGGCGAACACCAGTTGGCTGACCGGCTGATAGATCGTGACCAGTTCGGGGTTGTTGATTCGGTCAGCAATCTGCGGAACCGGCCACCGCTCCACGGATAGTTCCTTCGGAGCGTACCGATAGGGATTGATCCCCTGTGAGAACATAGCCCCGTCGTGGATGTATCGCCAGATGTCATCGCTGAACATCGGCGGGGTCGTCAGCACGACAGCCAGCCGCCCCGCCAGCGCCATGCCGACAATCCATGCGGGTAAAACCTTTGAACTTGGCACAGCGTACTGAGATCGTGTCCTCAATCGTTGGAGGATGAGGCTCAGCCCGCCCCACAGGCCAAGTGTACCCAGCCAATACACCAGCAGGTGCGTCAATTGCGGCTTCATGAATCGTCACCGGCTCGCAGCGCGTTCAACGACCGGTTCATCTGATCAATCAGTGCCTGCTTGACCTGATCCATGGTCGGCACCGCGTCACCCATCAGCTCGGCCAAACTGGTCACCGGTCGGCCGCCCAGACCGCAGGGATCAATCGTGGCAAAGTGCGACAGATCAGTCGTCACGTTCAATGCCAGCCCATGCATGGTGGTGTTCTTGCGAACACGAACGCCCATCGCACAGACCTTGGCAAGCCGGGATTCGGCGTTCGCGGTTTTCTTATTGTCGGCCCCGGATTGACCGAGACCCGACACATCGACCCACACCCCGGTCGCGCCGGGCTCGCGTTGACCTTCGATGCCGTAGCCGGCCAGGAGATCGATAATCACCTGTTCGAGCAGGCGCATGTAGCTGCTGAGGTTCAGCCCCAGCGGGTTCATGCGGAGGATGGGGTAAGCGACAAGCTGACCCGGGCCGTGATACGTGATATCCCCGCCACGGTCGGTCAGCTCGATCTTGATCCCCAATTCATCGAGTCGGCTCTGCGGGGCCAGCAGGTTGTCCCACGCGTTGGGCCGATGGGTGATGGTAATCACCGGGTCGTGTTCCACCAGTAACAGTGTCGGAGGCTGATTGCCTTGAGCGACGGCCAGGTTGACCTCCCGCTGCAGCGCCAAGGCGTGGGCGTAGGGCATTCGGCCTAAGTCCTGTATTTTCAAAGTTATTTCTCTCTGATTCACCCGGCCACCTCTTCGGTCGTGTCTGGGGCTGAGATGTCATGTCGTGGATTACTATCTATCATACTCACCCCAACGAACCGGGCGGGTCGGCCCCGCCTTGGCTGAAAGATCACCGTACCCGAAGCAGACGCCTTGCCCACGATCCATCCAACCGCGTATATCGACCCTCTCGCCGAACTCGCCGACGACGTGTACGTCGGGCCGTACTGCATCATCGAGGGGCGGGTCACGATCGGGCCGGGGTGTCGGCTGCTGTCCCATGTGTGTCTGAAAGGACCGTTGACACTGGGCCCGGACAACCGGGTATACCCGTTCGCCTGTGTCGGGTACGACCCGCAGGACTTCAAGTTTGATCCGGACGTGGAAGGTGCCGGGACGGTGATCGGAGCCCACAACCTGATCCGGGAATCCGTCACGATCCATCGGGCGACAGGTTCCAATCCCACCACCATCGGCAGCGGTAACATCTTCATGGCCAACTCACATGTGGCCCATGACTGTGTGGTAGGTGATGACTGCATGTTCGCCAATGCCGCAGGAATCGCCGGGCACGTCCACATAGCCGACAAGGTGATCCTCGCCGGCGGCGCGGGGGTGCAGCAGTTCTGCCGGGTCGGGCGGCTTGCGATGATCTCCGGCAACGAAGGCATCACAAAAGACCTGCCCCCTTTCTGTATCGTCCATCACACCAAGCGTGTCGGATCGTTGAACGTCATCGGCCTGAGACGCAACGGCTATCGCGACCATATCAAGCCCCTGCAGCGAGCGTTCGACCTGTTGTATCGCTCCGGCCTGACGAATGAGATCGCCGTCCAGCGGATCGAAGATGAACTGGCGGACGATCCGCTTTGCATGGAGATGGCAAGCTTCATCCGTTCGGCGTCCCGCGGCATCACCCAGTACGCCAGCAGCGACCGGATGTACGAAACCTAGCGTGTCAGTCCCCGGGAATATGCCGGTTTGGCCGTAACGACCACGTCTCGATCGCCCCGGTGGTATCAATGCGTATCTGTGTCATGCCGTCACGGGCGCTGATGAAGCGTCGTGTCTGCGAGGTGTCGATGATGCCCTCCCAGCGATCCAGATACAGACGCGAACGCCCACAGGATTGCAGCACCACGGCCGGCCGGACCTTCGCCAGCCATAATGGAGACACCTCCACGAACCCGCCGTGGTGTGGCAGGTCGGTGATGTCCGAAGACAGGTCTTCCACATTCATCAAAGCAGCCATCGCTTCGTTTTGAATGTCCCCGTTCAGCAGAATACGACGGCCTGCGAGGCGAACACTGAGTACGATAGAGGTGTCATTGGCGCGATTGGACACGTACCCGGCGGGCGGCCAAAGCACCTTGAAAGCGCAATCACTCGCCCTTTCGCTCCACCCCCGACTGACAGGCTGAATTGTCAGCCCACGCTGTTCAAGACCGTGTATCAGAAACGCGGTGGTCGATCCGGGATGAGCTTCGGCTTCATCAAGCAGTTGTGGTGTCACCAGCACCCGGCCGATCCTGATCTCGTCGGCAAGGTCCAACGCACCGCCGAAATGGTCCATGTCCGCATGTGAGAGGATCAGCGTGTCGATCCGCGTAACGCCCATCCGCTTCAACGCCGGGAGGATGCTCGACTGGGCAATATCGAAATACTGCTGCGACCCGCAATCGAACATGAGGGTGTGTCCGGACCATT
>CAZJCN010000153.1:0-1702 GCA_964544195.1 uncultured Phycisphaeraceae bacterium
TGGCCGACAGCCCCGAATCGTTACGCACCTCGGACTACGTGTCCGGCCTGCATGATTACTTCGATAGCTACGGCACACAGACCCCGCGTTGGGTGGACACTCTGGCCGCCGACCGCCTGCGATACGCCGCCGCCCATACAGACGTCACCGTCTGGCATTCGCAAGTGATGGGTAACGATGTTCAATGGTTCCAGATCGAACCCGGTCAGTATTACGTCTTTGGTCCTCATGATCCGATCACGGTCCATGTCCGGCATAAACTCAACCTGTCCGTGCCGTATGTTCGCGCGCTCTTTGCCGACGGAGAACATCCCGATGGACGTGGAATGTATGCCCTGGTGGAGGCACAATACACGCTGACCAATGAAGGCATCGACCCGACGCTACCTCCAGCCCCGGAGCTGCCTCGCGTCACTGATTAGCCCCTTGGAATAAACACGAGCCATGAACTCAAACCCGAACTCATCTGATCCACCCGACGCCATGGACACCGGTTCACTGAAGCCGGGTGATCAGGTCGGGCCTTATACGATCGGGTCACTGCTCGGTATCAGCACCGCCAGCGTAGTCTGGCGCGCCCGACACAAGGAATCCGGTCAGGACGTGGTGATCCGTGAGCTGATCCCCGGCTCACCCGCTGCCAGAGAAAAGTCGTTTCTGGACCGATGCCGGCGCGAAGTGGATCGGCAGAAAGAACTCATCGACAAGGTTCGGCGAGTGGTATTCCTCAAAGAATTGCTGGATGATCCACGTGGCGCGTTTCTCGTCACGGATTTCGTCAATGGAACCAGCATCGATCAGCTACTCAATACCCGGCCCGACCCGTTCGACCTTGTCCGTGGCCTGAGGATCGTGCACGCCGTCGCCAAGGTGCTCGAACAGTTGCATGCTCACCACCTCATCCATGGGAACTTAAAGCCCGGCAACATCATCCTCAGCCTCGGTGGGGGGATCCAGATCCGGGACGCCGGGATCAGTGCCTTGATCGCGGATCAGGAGGCCCTCAGCCCTTCCGCCGCCCGATACATGGCTCCTGAAGTGTTCCACGGCGTCGCGCCTGGTGCACAATCCGACATCTATTCGCTTGGCATGATCGCTTACGAGATACTGGCCGGCCGGGGGGCCTTTGAAAAAGCCTTTTCCGCGGTGCTTGGCGATCGGCGCGATGCGGCTTTGCGTTGGATGAAATGGCACACCAATGCCCGTGTCCAGGCACCCGCACTACACACCCTCAATCCCCGCGTGCCTGTTCGGCTTAGTGAACTTGTAGCCCGGATGATGGCGAAGGACCGGACTAAACGCATCGCCTCGGCGACACAACTGCTCGATGCTATCCACCGACACTTCGGAAATCAGGCGATTCAGCAGGCGGAGGTTTCGCCGGATGCGTTCTCGCCGTCCGGTGCACAGATCAAGGCGACCGGCCCCGGTGATACCGCCGAGGTTCCCAAACGTGACCGGCGACCGGTGATTGCTGCGATCGCGGCGGGTGTTTTAATCGTCTTGGTGATCGGGGTATGGCTGACCATCAGCACGATTCAGCACAATCAGCTCGAACAACGCCGGGCCATGGCGCGGGACGTGTTGGAAGAGGCTGACCGTGATTACCGGGCCGGTCGGTTCCAAGAAGCGCTGACCCGATACGAAACACAGGCCAAAGGTTGGCCGGACCCGAACGACCCATTGAGGCTTCACGGCCGGG
>CAZJCN010000153.1:1802-3011 GCA_964544195.1 uncultured Phycisphaeraceae bacterium
GCCGGTCGACAGGCCGAAGCCGCCGGGGAATTGGAACAGGCTGTCGGCCATTATCGAAGCGCACTGGAACACGGGCCCGATGCCGAGGTGGAAGCATCGCTTCGTCGGGTTGAAGCAACACTGGCCTTGACGCGTGCCGAGCGTCTGATCGAAGCCGGTCGGTTGGACGAGGCCGGCCGCGAGTTGCAAACCGCCCGCGAATTAAACCCCGATCATCCCGCCATCATCGAGGCGATCGAACGGCACGCTCGTCATGTTCGATACCGCCAACTCATCGACCGGGGCGACGCCTTCGCGGAACAAGGCCGTTTTGCGCAGGCCACACAGACCTACCGAAAAGCGCGGGACATCATGGATACCGACGAGGTTAACCGTCGGCTGGATGACACGGAATACAACCACCTGCTGGCGCAAGCCCGCGGCTACATCGCCAACGAACAGTGGGCCAGCGCCTGGGGCATCCTGATGACCGCGGCAAAGATCCGGATCACGGATGAGCTGACACAATTGCGCGAGCAGGTTCGGCCGCATCTGAAAGACACCGCACAGGAAAGCGCACCGGATGATGAACAAGGTTGACAGTTCGACACGCTTATGCCTTCCTCCAAGGCCCGCCGAGCTGTCGCTGTCGTCCCCTCGTTGTGGTGGGGTGGTGATGGTGATCGCACTGCTGGCGATCATCCTGATCGCGTCTTTAATCTTCTATGTGTTCAATGTGGGGACCAGTGTACAGGGACGTATCGTGACCCAGCACGCCGCCGACGCCGCCGCGATCGGTGGAGCCAGCCAGGTCGCGCGTGCGTTGAACACCGTGGCCATGAACAACGTGGAGACCGCCAGACTGATCGCCGCGGTCAGTGTGCTGGATAGCGTCCCCTTGGCGGTGGACATGTCCGTGACCGACAGCTCCGAGGATGAGCTGGGCGATCTCGATGCCTTGGTACAGGCGGTGGAGGCCCAGCTGCGCGACGGGGTGGTCGATGTGTGGTTTGAAAGGCTGTTGCGTGACATGCTCGATCCGAACGATCCCGACAGTCTGGTATCCGAGCTTCGTTACCTGCGTGAGCTGGACGAACTGTTTCGCAACAACCCAGACCTGATCCCGGAAATGACCTGGTACCAGGCCCCGTCGGGTCGGATGGGGCGGATGCATCAGGCCATGCGCTCAATGGATGCGCACAGCCGATCTGTCATGCAAACGCTGGGAGA
>CAZJCN010000153.1:3111-6505 GCA_964544195.1 uncultured Phycisphaeraceae bacterium
GGGATCAGTATTCGATCAAGTCCAATTACCTTTGGGCTGACACCACCACCCGCACCGTGCTCGATACGAACTGGGAGATCGATGTCGATCACGATAACGAACGCTCCAATGACCGAAACAGCGAATACATCTATAACCTCGACCGCGCAGAGATTCGTGAGACCGCGTTCATCGTCGCAGAGATCAAGAGCCGGCTTGCCAGTGAAGACGGCAACCCCGGCACACAGGGCGTGACCTGGAACTACGTCGAAGGACGGCCCGGCCGGGAATCGCCTTTCGTGCTCTATCGTGGGGGCTGGTTTGATCCGAACATCGGCCCGCCCATACGCATCGACCCCCGGTCAGTCATCGGGACACCAACCTGGCGGAAGATACAGGACCACATCTGGCGATTGTCCGCCGAATACGAAACCAATCCCAACGGCCCGGACCTTGGGGGCGATCCCTCCATCGGCCTGCCACCGAAACGCGTCGGCACCGATGAGGACGGCAACCCCGTCTATGCCGCTCAACGCGTCTATTGGGAGATGGATTTCCTGCTCGTCGGGGTGAACATCGGGCAGGACGTGGACGTCAGCAACCCTTGGAACGGCTTCGACCGAAATTCCGCAGATGCACCGGCACCGATCGACCTGGTGCACGAGTCGCTTCCTCCCGACAAGCCCACCGCCCGGGAACGCTATCTGACTTTCCTTGGTCTGGCCCGACAGTCCAACAAGCCGCGGTTTTGGCCGACCCGCTTCGATGGTGACAAGCCTTACCGGTACAACACCGCACTGGCGCAGGCCTATGTCTTCAACAATCACTCGTGGGACCTGTGGACGCAGACTTGGCAGGCTCAGATGGAGCCGGTTGCGAGTACGAGTTTCGAGCGTTGGATCACGGAGGCGGAGACCGCTATCACGGCCGTCCAAGGATTACCTGAGATAGACCCTCAGGTGGTTGCTGAAATGGCGGAACACCTGCGCAGCCTTGAAACGCTTGCCCCATTAATGGTGAATCATTGACAGGTTAAAACCCGATGACACGAGTACACCATACCATCCATTTTGATATACACGATCGTTCACCGCACGATACGGCGGGGCGGATCCGGTATCGGGGTTCAGCCATGTCAGAAACAGTGCTCGTGTTGCCTTTGATTTTTTTCGTTCTGGCCCTGCTGTTCTTTTTCGGACAGGCCATGACACGATGGCAACGGCTCAGTGTGACGGACCGCTATGAGACCTGGCGGCAGACCCTGTATGCCCCCGCCCCCGGCGTGGAATTCGCCAAGCGGTTTCCTGAGTTCGGTTCAGGTGACCAGCTCAACCAGACCTTCTTTGCCAGTAACGCGGACACGCTGGTGATTACGGATCGATCCGGGCGCATCAATGTCAGCGAACCGATCGATCTGATTTCGGATGAAACGTACCAGTCGGCGGGGAGCTTGGACAATCCCGCTTATGATCCCGCATCCGCCGAGGCAATGGTGCGTGAGCTGCACCGCTACGCCCCGGCCTGGTGGCGCATCGAGGTGTCGGCTGAGCACGAGTCAGACATCCCTTTGTATCAACGATTCGCCGGCGAGGTCCGACATCAGAGTACCCGGATCGACGGTGACTGGTCGTTTGCCACGTGGATCGAACAGCAGCACCGTGGCGATCCCGACGAGGTCGATCGGATCCTGAGCGAGGAGGTGATGTTTGTCGGCGACAGCGATGACTACGATCAGCTCCGCGACTTTCACGAGTTACGTCCGTACGCACTCATCGGTATCTACTACACCTACTTCGAAGATCTCGACGCTCCACTGGAAACATTGGCGGAAAGCCAGGATAACCCGCTTGCTCGTGGTATCCGCGGGATATACATGAACCTGCCAACATATGTCGGCCCGACCGTCCTGCCCGAGGTGCCTTACCGCCTCGTTCGGCTTCACACCACCGCGCCGCCCGATCCCGGCCAGAATCCCTGAACTGGGCGGCTCGTACTGATGACATAACCAGCCATGTCAATCTTCATTCATATTGCGCATCAAAACGACCCCGATCCGGGACGGGGCCGCTCATATCTGTAGTGAATAATAGGTCGTGGGATTACCAGTACCGTTCGAAGTGAATGTTGCCGTCAGGGTGATCCCGATCCTTGGTAACAAACCCGAGTTTGCCAAGGTTTTCCGTGGCCTGATCGATCATCTGCGGGCTGCCGCACAGCAGTACATGGCAGGTGTTCGGATCAAGCTCAAATCCTGTCAGTTTCTTGAAGTTCTCGGGTTCCAGAATCCCATGCACCCGGCCACGCAATCCGGTCCAAGGCGAGTCTTCAGGTTCCCGGGTGACCGTCGGTAAGTAGATCACCGAATCATCTTCCTCCGCGATTTTTGTCAGTTGATCGTAATACCCCAGGTCCTTGACATATCGGCAACCGTCGAGCAAAACCAGCTTGTTCCATTTTCCGGTCCCGCGGTAGGTATTGAGCATCGACCAGAATGGGGCCATGCCCGTACCCGTGCCGACCATAATCAGATTTTTCCCGTCCGGGATCCCTTCGAGTGTGAACTTTCCTTTGACCTTGTGATCCATGAAGATCGGATCGCCGGGCTTGAGTTTCCAAAGAAGCGGTGTGAGCTTGCCTTCATCAACCCGGACAATGTAGAACTCGAGGTGAGATTTCAGCTTTGGTGAAGAAGCGATCGAGTAGGCACGTCGGATGAGCTTGGGGCCTTTTCTGCGGGAGGCGGGAGAGTTGGGGTTGGGCGGTGGGGCGTCGGGGTCGATCAGGCCGAGGGTGGTGTATTGACCGGGTTCGAAGTCGGGCACGTTGCCGTCGTCGGGTCGGACCTTGAAGATCGCCAACGCTTCATTGAGATCCTGTCTTTCCAGCAGCGTGGCGTTATAAGGCGAGGGTTCGGACGACGACGGGGCGGACTCAGCGGCATCGGATTGGGTCATCATGGTTCACTCCACTACTTCGATCTGAGACAGGTCATGAACTTCGATTTGTGGTCGACCCCGGTGCAGGGTGACTTTCCCGGTGATCAACAAGGTCTTGTTCAGGTAATGCGTTTCCGGCGGGTCGGGCAGGAGGTCAAATGCCTCTTTGAACATGGCGACGTAGAACTTGTCCTGCCAGTTGGTGTCGAAATTCAGAAAGCAGATCTGGCCGATGTTATTGGTGTTGACGATCGTGCCGCGAACAGTGATGACCTGGCCGACATATTGATGAGCCTGCGTCCAGTCAACTGGCTCAGCCGGAGCCGGAAGGGAGGCGATCTCGGGTGGCGGGGGGGCGTTGAACTCGGCATCGTCGATCAGCCGAACCGGGGGGATCGGCCGGGTTTCTGCTTCGCCGTACTTGGGTAATGGGCTGGTTCCGCCGGGAGAGATGTAGGGGTGTGCGGGGCGGGTGAGGG
>CAZJCN010000154.1:0-6361 GCA_964544195.1 uncultured Phycisphaeraceae bacterium
CTGCTGATCGACGGCGTGGTTCGTCGGCTTTTCCCGGGTTGCCGATACGACACGGACGGCCGAATCGCCAGGGATGGGACAGCACACTTGGAGATGCTTGGCTTGATTGAACAGCACCCGGCAATCTCAGGCAGTTCTGCACGGTCACTTGGCCGGGAGGATTTTTCCGACGGCTGGATCGGTGATCTGGTCGATAAGTTATCGGGCAAGTTGTCCCCGGCGGATGTCGTGGCGTCGGCGGTCGATTCCGTGGCACGTCTGATCGCCCGAGCGTTGATCGGCGTGCCAGGTGACGTGGTATTAGCCGGGGGCGGGGCTTGCAACCCCGTGTTGGTACAGCGGTTGGGCGAATTGATGCCCGACAGGACACTGGCCGCCAGTGACGCCCTCGGCGTCCCGGTACAGTCGCGTGAGTCGGCCGGTGTTGCGGTGCTTGGGACACTGTCTCAGGACGGCATTCCGATCAGCCTGCCCCAAGTGACTGGCGCGGACACCCCAGGTGTGGCTGGGCATTGGGTCTTCCCGGGAGTTACGATGTAATGAAGACAAACGTGAAAGAACTACCCAACCGCGGCCACCTGACCACTGAACAGCGAAGCCCCGCTTCGGCAGCCTTGGATGCGCTGTCCGTCGAAGCGGCCCTGTCTGTGATGAACAGCCAGGACATGGTCGTCCCCAAAGCCGTCAAGGCCGCCATCCCGGCTATCTCCGCGACCATCAAGGACATCGTCCGCGGCATGCGCGACGGGGGTCGGTTGGTTTACATCGGGGCCGGAACCTCCGGCCGACTGGGCGTACTCGACGCCAGCGAGATCCCTCCCACCTTCCAAGCCAGCCCAGATCAGGTCATCGGCATCATCGCCGGAGGTGACTCGGCACTTCGCAAGAGCAGCGAGGGCATGGAGGACGACTTTAACGGGGCTGTGCCTGAGTTGGAAAAACTCAAACTCGGCCCTAAAGACACGCTGATCGGGATCGCCGCGGGTGGTACCACGCCTTATGTCTGGGGCGGTATCCACTACGCCAAGTCCTGTGGCGCCACCACCGCCATCATCTGCTGCGTCCCCATCAAGAGCCTGCTTCGCCGGGATAAGACGTCACTTGAAAACGGTAACGGCACCATCAACACGCCACCCCCGCCCAGCCTCCCCGCGGAAATCGATCATTCCATCGAATTGATCGTCGGGCCCGAGGTCGTCACCGGATCGACCCGGCTCAAGGCCGGCACCGCCACCAAGCTCGCCCTGAATATGATCTCCACCATCACGATGGTGCAGCTCGGGAAGGTTTGGGGCAACCTTATGGTGGACCTCAAGGCCAGCAACGAAAAGCTGACCGATCGGGCTATCCGGATCATCTGTTCACAGACGGACCTGGACCGGGCCCGTGCGGCGGAGCTTCTGATCCGTGCCGGCGGCATGGTCAAGACGGCTTTGGTGATGGAACTGAGAAACGTCAGCGCCGAACAGGCCAACCGTCTCCTGGCTGAACACAACGGCCAGCTCAGGCCGATCCTCGGCCCGCCCCGTTGAATCCGACAGGTGTCATACACCATGTAAAAACCGCGCCGGCGACAACCGACGCGGTCCTGGTTCTCTTTTTCCCGTGTTCTTGGATTTAATAGACGATCGCGGTGACTTCCTCGATCGCTTCCACGACCTGTCGGACATGGAACGGTTTTTTCAAGTAGCCGTCAAACCCACTCTGCACCAGGTGCTGAGCCTGCCCGTCGGTGAGCTTGCCGCTCATGGCGATCACTTTCGTCAGTTGCAGATCGTCGTTGCCCCGAATCTGCTTGAGGATGTCTTCGCCCTTCACGTCGCTGAGGTGCATGTCCAGCAACATGACGTGGGGACGGAACTTTTCACATTCCACCCCGCAGGCAAATCCCGAGTGAACCACCCGCACCTCGTAGTTTGCCTGTTCCACGAGGACTTTTTCCAGCACCTGGACGGTTTCTGATTCGTTGTCCACTATCAGAATCCGCATCTGTCCCGATTGCAGACCATCCATCGGGATGTTGTGGGCTTTCATGAACTTGATCAGGGCGTTGAGCGGGATCCGCCGATCCTTGGAACCGGGGATTCGGTATCCTCGGAGCTGCCCCGAATCGAACCACTTGCTCACGGTCCGGGGGGCCACGTTACAGATCTTCGCCACTTCGCCTGTGGTCAGGATGTCTTTTTGCCTTGGCATGCGCTGATCACCTTTCTCCAGAAACGCTCCTATCGGGCGGGAATGATCGCCCAACACTGGCATTCATCGGTCAGGTGAATTAAGCGGTTAAGCCGTCACAGAAGTAAAAATGTATGTAGTCCATCACACACATCGGATCGTCCAGTAAGACGAACGATGTTTTCGGACAATGACTGTGATGCAGATACGTCGCGGATGATCGGCTTAGCCACCGGAGACGGGCGGGATCAGTGCTAATTCATCCCCGTCTTTCAGCGCCTGTGTTGATGAAACGTACTCCAGGTTGACCGCAAAGGCCAGCCTTGATCGGTATCGCCCCAACACCTTGTGTTCATGCGATAGCGCTTGGATGGCGTCTTCAACACTTGCGTTATCGGGCAAGTCTATTTCCATCGATTCCTGCCCCATGTCATGCGCCAGGGCACCAAAACAAAGCACCTTGATCTTCATGCCTCACCCCCGATCATCGGGAGAAATGGGACGGTTGTGCCGGGTTGCAGCTCGTCAGGTTGAACGGGCAGGCGGACAAATCCCTTGGCCCGGGCAGTGTGTGACAGGTCACCCGAACCTTTCCATTGCAACACGGATACACGTAACGATTCGGGATCGTTGATTTCCACTGTGCGAAATGCTTCACGCTTCGCGTTCGGCTTGACCGGCGCATGCAACGTTGCTGACCGCCATGGCAGTGTTGCATCACGCCCGGACATCGCTCGGAGTATCGGCCAGACGAACAGATGTGCCGTCGTCAGAACGCTGACGGGATTGCCCGGCAGGCCGACTAGCCATCGCGGCGAGTCACCCGGGGTTTTTGCGATGAACACCGGTTTGCCGGGTTGGATCGCCACACCCTTGATGATCGTTTCCAATCCCAGTTCGCCAGCCGCCCAAGGCACATGGTCTCGCCGACCGGCGCTTACCCCACCCACCGTCAAGGTCAGGTCACACTTGTTCAGTGATTCATGTAACGCTGCCAAGGTGGCGTCAGGCTCATCCCGGACATGAACCTGGTCGAATCGTTCAGTATTCAGGCATGTCAGCAGTGCCTCGAGCATCGGGCCGTTTGAGTTGCGGATCTGATGAGTCGCCAGATCGTCGGTGGGGGTGGCAGGCGGGCGAACCTCATCTCCGGTTGTCAGAATGGAAACACAGGCCCGGCGGATGATCTTCGGTTGAACACATCCCACCGCCGCGGCAATCCCGATCTGGGCAGGCCCCATCACGGTCCCTGCCGGGATAACAACCCGCCCCGCGCGGGCGTCGTCGCCCCGCTTGTGGATGTGTTGGCCGGGCTTGACTTGGGTGACATCAAAACGAACCCGACCGCTCTGTTCATGTGATTGTTCAACGGGAATTACCGCATCGTATGCATCAGGCACCGCAGCCCCGGTGGCGATCGCGGACACCCCGCGGGTCAGGACCGTTGGATCGGTCACCGTGGATCCTGCCGGGATCACCGTCACCACGTCATACCAGGTGTTCGGCGTGATCTCTGCGCTGCGTACCGCGTAGCCGTCCATCGCTGAGCGATTGAACGGCGGCTGATCACGGTCTGCGACGATGTCCTCCGCCAAAACACATCCCAAGGCGCCGGAAAGCTCGGCCGGCTCCGAGGGTAAAGGCCGAATTCGGCTCAGAGCCTGTTCCAGAGCGTCGTCGTAACTTGGTAACGCATATCCCGTCTCAGCCTGTTTCATCCCAGCATCATAGGAGAAAAAATAGCGTTGAGTCACTTTGCCCCGTCTGGCGGTCAGCCCTACACTCAGGCCATGCTCAAGGCGATCGTGTTTGATTTTGATGGCGTCGTGGTCGATTCGGAACCGATCCATTATCAGGCTCTGCTCCGGGTCGGCCGGACGTTCGGAGCCGAGTTCGACTACCAGCATTACCTTCGGTATTACATCGGCTTCGATGACCGGGACGCGTTCCGGGAGATGTTGCTCTCGGTCGGTCGAAAGCCGGATGAGCAACAGATCGTCGAGTTGTGTAAGCAGAAACAAGAGGTGTTCGAAGACCTGGTCAAGCAGGGTGCCACTGCCATCCCCGGTACGGTCGAGCTGATCCGTGAAGCCCACGGCCAACTTCCCTTGGCGATTGCAAGCGGCGCAACCAGGCGTGATATCGAGCTGATGTTGGCTGGGCTGGATTTGCGTGATCATTTTGAGGTGATCGTCGCGGCGGATGACGTCGCCCGATCCAAGCCGGACCCCACGACTTACCGACTGGCATACGAACAGTTATCACAACGACACGGCGGTCTCGACCTGAAACCCAGCCATTGCCTCGCGATCGAGGACACCCCGGCAGGTATTGCATCAGCACGAGGCGCAGGACTGTTGACGCTTGGGATCGCCACGACCGGCCCTGCCGAATCCCTCCATCAAGCCCACCGGGTGGAAGCGGGGTTGCAGAACGTCAACCTACACAAATTGCACGAATGGTTTGATGGGATCGGCGTTACGCCTTGAGGTCAATATGCCAACGCCCACACGACATTATTCACCAACTCATGTAGATGACGGACAGTAATAATGACGGCACACACAGTAACACAGGAACAGGCCCCGCTGATGCTCAGTGTCAGTGGTATGCGCGGACTGGTCGGCAGGTCGATTCACCCGGTTCTGGTGGCACGGTATGCCTCGGCTTTCGGTAGCTGGTTGCGAGAATTCACCGGCAAGAACGTGCCACACGTCGTCATCGGGCGTGATTCCCGGCCGTCCGGATTGATGTTCGAGTGTGCGGCTGTTTCCGGGTTGATCGCTACAGGGTGTCGTGTCACCCGAGTGGGCGTTCTCAGCACCCCCGGCGTGGCCATTATGATCGGTCACCATCAGGCCGACGGCGGGATGGTCATCACTGCAAGCCATAACCCCATCATCTGGAACGGCGTCAAGGCCCTTCGACACGACGGCGTCGCCCCGCCACCCGAGCAGGCCAAACAGATCATCCAACGCTTTCACGAGGACCGGATCAGCTACGTTCCCGTGGAGGATCTTCAGCCCTGTGCTGATGATACGACCGGCGTGCAGGTTCATGTAGATCGTATCCTGCCGCACATTGATGTGGAGGCGATCCGGTCCGCCAAGCTGACTGCGGTGGTGGATAGTGTGTGTGGTGCCGGCGGCCGAGAAGCCCGTGCGCTGCTCGACGCCTTGGGCGTGCAAGTTGTTCACATGTATGCCGAACCGACCGGCAAGTTCCCCCACACCCCGGAACCAACACGTGAAAACCTGACCGAGCTTTGCGAAAAAGTCCGGCAAATCGGTGCCGCGATCGGCTTTGCACAGGACCCCGATGCCGACCGGTTGGCAGTCGTTGATGAGAACGGCTGTTACATCGGCGAAGAATACACGTTGGCTTTGAGCGTGTTGCACCTGCTTAAAGCCGGTGAAACAGCGGTCGCCAATCTGTCTACCAGCCGAATGATCGACGATATTGCTGACTCCGTAGGCGCGACGGTGCGCCGAACGCCGGTTGGCGAGGCCAACGTTGCCGCATGCATGGCGGAGTGCGGTGCCAGTATCGGCGGGGAGGGCAACGGCGGTGTGATCTGGCCCAAGGTCAGTGGTGTCCGTGACAGCCTCGCCGGTATGGCCATCCTCCTTGAAATGCTCGCTAAGCAAGCCAGACCTCTCAGTGCATTAGTGAAACAGATCCCTGCTTACGCCATCGTCAAAGAGAAGGTCGACGCCAGCCCCGACCTTATCGCAAAGATTAAGCCGTTGCTTACCGAGGCGTTCAAGGATCAGCGTATTGATACGCAGGACGGCGTGCGGATCGACTGGCCGGATCGTTGGGTCCACGTCCGACCGAGTAATACCGAGCCGATCATTCGCATCATCGCGGAAGCCGTGGACGAGCAGGCCGCAAAAGACCTGATCCGACAGGTACGGCAGGTGTTGGGTCTGGATACACAGTGACCAGCCTGCCCCCCGTTAATCACCACTCGGGACGAATCAGTGCTTCCGATACAAGCCGCCCCCCCTCGGCAGGGAGAAAGGTGACCCGCAACAGCGTGGGTTGTCTGGCAGCTTTGAGGTTCTCCACTCGAAGCCGAAAAAGATATCCCCGTGTGATCGGGTCATAATGCAGACGCTGTTCTTCCAACGTTAACACGGTCGCTTCCCATTCATACAGGATCTGAACGGGTGTGCGGCCAGCG
>CAZJCN010000155.1:0-3947 GCA_964544195.1 uncultured Phycisphaeraceae bacterium
CGTCCTCGCTTTCGGGGGTTCGTCCGGTCATGACCTGTGCGATCATCTGGGCAGTGCGGTCGGCATCGGAGGGTGTGATCCGCCGGAGGAATCGGCCATGATCTTCTGACCAGAAATAGGCGGAGAATGCATCCTTGACCTCCTGCGCAGCTTGAGCGTAAGCGGTGGATCGTCGGGTATCGCCGAAACACACCGCGAACTGCCAAGCAGCCTTAAGCCCGGCGTAGACGGTGGCGACGGTAAACGCGTGGACCCCCCAGCGTTCCTCCCACAGGTCATAGCTGGGCAGGGGAAGCCGGCTATCAGGATCACGGTAACGCACCATGAAGTCCGCAGCCTTCTGCACCACATCGACCCACAAAGGACGCATGAACTCGATATCGCGGTAGCGGACGAAATGCCGCCAGAGGGACCAGACCACCAGAGCAGTTTCGTCTTCTTGAATCGGCAACTGCGGCCGACCGTCGACTACCCACGGGTGCCAGCTCGAGGCCGGGGATCCGTCTGGGTTGTATTTGTGCAGGAACATGCCCGAATCGGTGATCGTGCGTGAGCAGAAACTGAAGAAGCTGCGTGCCACGTCCGGGAAGCCGGCCGCGTCCATGGCATCGGCGACGAAGGCGCCGTCTCTGGGCCAGAGGTAGGAATAGGTGTCTCTGGAAAACTGGAGGATGTCCGAGTCGTTGGCCGCAATGATGGCGCCACTGTTGTCGATCTGCGTCCGCACCACCAGGAGGGAACGCTTATACAACTCGGTGACGGAGTCCGGCAAGGCGCCAGCCCGGTCGTTCTCGAACTTGGCGCGGGATGCCGCCAGCCAGAGCCGCCAATATGCGTTGGTCCGGTCGATCACGCCCTGAGGCCCGACCCGATGCAGAAATCGGTGGATCTCCTGCATGTGCTTCATGTTCTTGCCGCATCCCAGCACCATGTAGATCGTGCGCGTGGCCCCCGGTTCAAGCTGGGTGCGGGTGAGCATGGTGGAATCCACAGCCCCCTGCGAGATCGGGTTGTTTCCAAGTTCGCCGTCTTCGGCATCGCGCCAAGTTCCCTCCGCCCCGTTGAACCCGGCATTACCCGTGGCGTACTGGTCGATCTGGTGCTGTGAGCCGTGGTAGAAGCTGGCGAGGATGTACCGCTTTTTCCGGTAGTGGATCAGGCTGCGGAGCTTGGGGTCGTAGTACGCGGTGTCGCCGACGCGTGTGCCGTACATATTGAAGTCATGATGATGCACGACGCTGACATCACGTGTCTGATCGGTGAGGTTTCTCAGGTCGATCCGACGGACCAGAACGGGACGGTGAAAGTCAATGACATCTTGGCAGGTCAATTCCAGCCCCAGACGGGGGTGCCGGAGGGTGACATGGGTGCAGAGGGTGTCCGGGACGTACTGCCGGTCGATCTCCCAGTCAGGGTCGTCGGTCCATAGCAGGCGTTGCTTCCGTCGTTCGGGTGTTTCCTTGGATGTGTCATCGATCAGGTTGGTCCACACCCCGAAGCGGGAGGGGCCGCTGCCGGCATGGTTCTCCTGTCCGACATGGGGGTAGTACAGATCACGGATACGGTATCGTTCGTCAAAGGTGACGAGCATCTGGCCGTTGCCGACAGGGATGTCACGTGGCATGCGATCTCCTGGGTCTGGTCCCGCCCAGACGGACCCGGGGTCGGTGCGGGGTAAGGGGTTGGCAGTTAGTGTTATCGGCTATCAGTGGGGTGACGTCCAGTGTATCCGCTGAGGCGGCCGGGTCGGGGTGACGTTGGAAGCGGCGGATGGTTCTGCTACGATCCGCTATTATCTGGCGGGTTAGTTATCGTCTGAATGTAGATACGGCCCGATCATAACCCTGACGGAATCATTGAGATGCCTCAGATTACGATTGACGGCAAGCCCTGCGAGTTTGAGGGCAAGAAAAGCATCCTCGAAGTGGCTCTGGACAACGGGATCGAGATCCCGCACTACTGCTACCACCCCGGTATGAGTGTGGTCGCCAGTTGTCGTATCTGTATGGCGGAGATCGAAGCTCCCAATCCCCGGAACGACAACAAGCTCGAGCTGATCCCCAAGCTGATGCCAACCTGTCAGACTCCGGCTGCGGACGGGCAGGTGGTGCACCTGCGATCACCCAAAGCGGTGGCGAACCAGAAGGCGGTGATGGAGTTTCTTCTGATCAACCACCCGCTGGATTGCCCCGTTTGCGATCAGGCGGGGGAATGTTACCTGCAGGATTACAGCTACAAGTATGGGCGGAGTGAATCCCGTTTCTGTGAAACCAAGATCAAGCAACCCAAGAAGGACATCGGGCCGAACGTCCTTCTGTATTCCGATCGCTGTATTATGTGTACCCGGTGCGTGCGGTTCACCAAGGAGGTGACCGGGACGGGAGAGATCGGGATCTTCGGACGCGGGTCCGGTGAGCAGATCGACGTATTCCCCGGCAGGCCCCTGGATAACGAGTTATCCGGGAACGTGGTGGATATCTGCCCGGTCGGTGCTCTGCTCGATAAAGACTTCCTCATGTCGATGCGTGTGTGGAACCTGACCAAGACCCCAAGCATTGACGGGATTACCGCCAGCGGAGACAACCTGTCCATCGAGCACAATGACGGGCGCATCTACCGCGTCAAGCCCCGCACCAACATGGAGGTGAACAAGTGGTGGACCAGCGATGAGATCCGCTACGGTTGGAAGTTCATCCACAGTGACGACCGACACCGAAGCCCGTTGATCAAGACCGAGAACGGCCAGAAGGAATGCGACTGGAACAAGGCGTACGACGCGGTGAAGTCCGGCCTGACCGGGGTGCTCGAATCACGGGGTGCCGGTTCACTGGCTGTGCTGATCAGCCCCATGCTCCCGTGCGAGGAGGCGTATCTGCTGGGCAAGCTGATCATCGGTCTGGACGGTGAAGCGGTCATCGGGATCGGCCCCGTGCCTCGCAGTGGCGAAGACAAGACGTTCCCCGGCGGTTACACGATCTGTGCGGAGAAGTGCCCCAATGCTCGCGGCGTCCGACGGGCGCTCAATCAGCTGACCGACTCCATTCTGGACTACGAACAATTCCTTGCGGCGGTGGAAGACGAGAGGACCTCGGCGGTGGTGGTGACGGGGAATTATCCCAGTGACTGGGTCACGCCGGAACTTTCCAAAGTGTTGAGTGGGAAGTACCTGGTCCTGATCGACACACTCCCTAACCGGTTGACCGACACCGCGGATGTGCTGCTGCCCGGCGCGACATTTGCGGAGAAGTCAGGGACATTCGAAAACCACCGTAACCGGCTGCAGAGTTTCCAGCGGGCCATCCTGCCGATCGAGTTTGCCAAAGCTGAAGGCCAGATCGCGTTGGATCTGATGGCTCAGATGGGGCTGGGAGAACCCAAGCGATACGACGATCAACAGGTCCGAGTCGAGATGGGCGATGCCTTTGTCACCGACGTGCATCATCCGGTCAGTGAATCCAGAAGTATCAGGGACATGCAGGTCGTGCCGCTCTGAAATGAGATGGCACCGAGCATCAAACAACGACACACAACGCCCGCGATCAGGTATCGCGGGTATTTCTTTTTGGCAACGAATTAGAGAAGAAGTAATCAGGTCGGCTGATTATTCGGCTCGAAGTTCCACATTGGGCACAAGTACATACGTCTCGAAGCCGGGTGCGGGTGGAAGCGGGGGCAGCTTGCTGATTCGGTTGATAGAGGATGCAACATGGACCGAACGGAGTGAGACAGAGGCTTGCGTGGTTTCGAGCGTATGTCCTGCCCGAACGTAGGAGTAGGTGGGTTCTATGATCGTCTGCGGTTCACGGGTGGCGTTGCAACCCACTGTGTTCAGGGCGATCAGCATCAAGCCCGTGCCAAAGACAGAATGTCGCATCAGTTTCTTGAGCATTCGATAACAATTCTCGACTGACCCTTGATCGGCTTAAGGGCGTCGATGACAACAATCT
>CAZJCN010000155.1:4047-6307 GCA_964544195.1 uncultured Phycisphaeraceae bacterium
ATAACAATTCTCGACTGACCCTTGATCGGCTTAAGGGCGTCGATGACAACAATCTTGTCCGTCACCAGCCGGAGGTGTGGACCTGAAGCTACCCGAGCGCCGGTGTCGGGATAGTTAAACATCCCATACGCGGAGCGGGTTTCCTAATTACCATCGGTTGACCATGGCCAAACTTCAGGCGAGGATGTGGATTGTAGGAGATTTGACGGATTTAACAAGTGGAAACACGGATGTCCGATAAGGCTGACAACCAGTTGATGCTCTTTACTGGCGAGCGTCAGTCTTCTTTGGTTTCGCTGATCCACCCCAAGTCAAGGCCGGTGTCCGCTAAGTCGTCTGTCATGCTGAGTCTGTGTGTGTTGGGCAGTGGCAGCGGCGGGAACGCGACCGTGTTGCGCATGGGTGAAACAGCGTTACTGATCGACGCCGGCTTCGGTCCCCGCACGACCGATAAGCGGCTGAAGCAGGCGGGGCTCGACTTGAACCACCTGCACGCGGTCTGTGTGACGCACCTTGATCAGGATCATTTCCGACGGACTTGGACGGATGCGTTGTTGCGGTTGGGAATACCTCTATACCTGCACCGTTGGCACTACCCCGAACTGATGCGTCTGCCGGGTGGGGCGGAATTACGCGACGCGGGGCTGGTACACGAGTTCGATACTGACTCGTTTGAACCGTTCCCGGGCATGTCCGTATCAACCGTTCGTTTACAACACGACCGACAGGGGACGATCGGCTACCGATTCGATTCAGCGTGGGGAAGCGTAGGATACGCCACCGACTTGGGGCATGCTCCCACCAGTCTGATCCGACACGTGGCGGGAGTGGACCTGCTCTGTATCGAATGTAATTACGACGAACACATGACACGCACGAGCAGTCGGCCGAGCTGGGTCAATCGCCGTAACATGTCCGACTCTGGCCACCTATCGAACGAACAGTGTTATGAAGCGGTGCGTGCCATCGCGGAGATAAGCCCGGCAGGGAATCCCCGTGACGTGGTCTTGTTGCATCGGTCTCGACAATGCAACCACCCGATGAAAATCCGCAGGGTTTTTGAACGCGATCCAGATCTGTCTTCACGTATTACTCTGACTGATCAACGTCGTAGGACGCGTTGGATCCGCGTGCGACCGGTGACCTCACAACGTCGGGCTCAACTGAAACTGGCACTTTCGTGACAGTGGGTTTGCTCTGATTGATCAGGGCATGGGTTGTACCGCCGGAGCGTTACTCGGATCACCTGTCAGGGCGTAGTCGGCGGTTACAAATATCTGATCTAACCTGGCACCGCCCGACGGATCAACGCCGAAGTCCTGATCACGTATGCTGAACAGGCCATCACGAGTGTCATGACTGTTCGACTGCATCGTGACGTGGCCGTCGTTATAGAGGATATTTACGATCTGGTTATCGTGGTTGGTCCGGAAGTAGCTCGGATCGAATGACAGGAGTGAGTTGGCGTCGAGCACCAAGGCGGTGGCTGCCAGGTCAGGGTTAGAGTCCCCCAAGTCGTCGATCATGGTTTTTGTAGTTCTATCAAGCTGGCGGTAGAAATACGACCCACTGGCGGAATCGTTTCGCTTTCGGATGTGCTCCAGCTCCTCCGTTGGGTCAGTCGAATCATCGGCAGGGCAAAACAGGGCTCTGGGGTCTGACAGGTAATCGCCGTGAGTCAAACCCAGACCGACCAGTGCGTCGGTTCCCATCGTGTACAGAACATTAGTCGCCTGTTGATAACCGAAGTAGCCCCGGGCAAAGTCCAGTCCGGCAGCGGGGTTTACCGCCAAAGCGTCTCGATAATCGGCCGCGTATGTGTAGAGCGCGGCACCGAGCTGTTGCTGATTCTGGCCACACGTGATGTTGTAGGCACTACGTCTCGCAGCGCTGAGTGCCGGCAAAAGGATGCCGATCAGCAGAGCAATAATGCTGATGACCACGAGCAGCTCGATCAGAGTGAAAGCACGGCTGGGTTTCGAGTGAGACACGGAAGTGATTCCTTTACTGATACGGAAGTCATTCAGTTCTGTGCGGGTTGTAATTGGGTATGTGTCAGGGTTTGGTAGATTTCGCATCGGTCAAGCAGCTCATGGTGGGTGCCATGATCGACGATTCGGCCGGCGTCCATCACCACGATCATGTCGCAGTCCACCACTGTGCTGAGTCGGTGTGCAATGATGAAAGTGGTTCGGCCGGCACGAAAACTCTCCAGGGCGCGATTGATCTTGGCTTCAGAATCGGCATCGATCTGGCTGGT
>CAZJCN010000156.1:0-6289 GCA_964544195.1 uncultured Phycisphaeraceae bacterium
TGGCATTGTCCGATACTTTCAGCCAGTCGTAGTCAACACCTTGTCCGTACCCCCCCAAGTCAAAATTGATTTCTCCGATCCCGTGCTGGGTGAAATCGTTGGTGACCACGACACCCGCTCCACCTAGTCGTATATTGAAATCACCTCGATTGATCAGCTCGACGCCGATCTGGGCATTGTTTTCGGCAATCATGATCGAACCTACCGCGACGATGAGAGACCCCGTGCCGTTGATGTTGGCATTGGACCTGACCATGGAATTTTGCAGGAGCCTGAGGTTGTGATTGATGGTTGAATTGCTGCCGTTTTCGAAATACATCTCGGCATTGATGTCCGATGTCGCCCCATTGACATTCAACGTGCCCTGATGTACCAGCCCCAACGTGGTATCCAAGGTCCCACCGTTCATGTTGACAGTGCCGGTGTTGTCCAACCCGCCGTCGAGCATGCTGAACGTCTGACCGGATCCGAGATTGATCGTCCCGGCAAATGAAACACCACCCACCGTTTTAGAAACCACCACGCTCCCGGCCACCGCATTGATGGTGCCGGTGTTTCCGCCCCCGTCCAGATCCAATGCCCCTGCGGGGTTCAGTGTCAAATCCCCACCCGAAGCGGTCAGGATATTGTCGTTGATGAAGTCGCCGGTCGGCGCGATCGTTCCGAAGCCGGTTGTCAGGCCGCCGTTGGTGATCGACGCCCCGATAACGGATCCACCGTTCAACCGAAGCTCTGTCGCGGTGTTGGTGTTCCAGGGCGATGTCACGCGCAGGAAGCCGTCGACGTCGTTGGTCCCGATCACACCCATCGAGATGAAGTTGCCGGGCACAATGAGTGTGCCGTCGTCAGCCAGCAGTTCGGAGCCGGGTAGAAAGTCGAGTTGCACGTTGATCGTTCCGTTGCCGATCAGTGCATCACCGGATACGGCACGCAGGCTCGACCCGGCCGGTCCGGTGACCGTGCCGCCATCGATGGTGTTGGGATTGAGTAGGTCACCGCCCAGCACCGCAAGGCGGGACATCGCGGTGAGCAGATTCACCGTCCCGGTCAGATCGACCCGGGCATCGAATCGTGTGCCGCCATTGATGTTCGCCGTCCCGCTGAGCGTAAAGTCCTGCCCCGCGACCGACGGGAATGTCAGATTGGTACCGGTGGTGATGTTCATCACGCCGTTCATGGTCCAGGGTGAAGCAGTATTCACCGTCAGGACATGGCCGAAAGAATTGACATTGATCGTCCCGTCGAACACATCGTTTCCTGTGTCAAGGGTAGAGCTGCTGACGGTCAGGTCACCGTCAAGCCTGACCGTGCCTGTTTCCCCAGCACCGTCCAGATCCAGCCCACCGGCAGGATTCAAGGTCAGCAACCCGCCGTTGGCATGTACCAGGTTTTCATTCGAGAACGCGCCGGTTGTGGCGACCTCCCCGAAGCCGACGGTCGTTCCGCCATTGGTGATCGCCGCCCCGGTCACCTGACCGCCATTTAGTTGAAGCTCGGTCGCGGTGTTGGTGTTCCAAGCGGACGTGACATTCAGGATGCCGTCCGTGTCGTTCGTCCCGATCACGCCCATCGAGGTGAAGTTGCCGGGAACATTGAGCGTGCCGTTGTCAGCCAGCAGTTCGGAGCCGGTCAGAAAGTCGAGTCGGACATTGATCGTCCCGTTGCCGACCAGCGCATTACCGGAGATGGCGCGCAGGCTCGACCCGGCCGGACCGGAAACGGTTCCACCGCTGATGGTATTGGGGTTGGCCAGGTCACCACCGAGAATGGCGAGCCGGGAGGAACCGTCAGCAAACACAATAGCGCCGGTGATATCGACCCGTGCATCAAAGCGCGTCGCGCCGGTGATGTTGGCCGTGCCGCTGAGCGTAAAGTCCTGACCGCTGATCGCGGGCAGTGTCAGGAACGTGGCGGTCGTGATGTTCAGCGTATTGGCCAGCACCCACGGGTCCGGCGTGTTGACCGTCAGCGTGCTGTTCTCATTGTTGATGTTCAATGTGCCGTTGAAGGTGTTATTCCCATCGTCAATGTTGGTGACATTGAGTGTCAGATCGCTGTCAAGGCTGATGGTCGTCGAGCCATTGGCGCCGTCCATATCGAATTCACCGGTCGCGATGACTGTGGCACCGGAAACCGTAGCGTTACCGTTCTGTTCGATCTCGCCGAACCCGGTGTAACTGCCGCCGTTGTAGGTGGTCACACCGTCCAGCACGAGCTGATCGCTGGCGCTGGTCACCTCCGTGGTCGAGGTGGGATGAAACTCCACGGGTGCTTCGATGCGACCGCTGCCGGTGATCGGAACCTGAACCGCGCCGGTGATATTAACCTTCGAGCCTTGCAACACGGGGTCAGCCCCGTTATCGAGGAAGACCAGCGTGCCGGACATCTCCCAAGGATTCGGCAGGAAAATGGGGAGCCCGCCTCCCAGATCGATGGTGGTTCCGGTCGCCACGTTCAAAGTGCCGGAATTAATGGTGATCACCCCGTCATGCGCGTCGTTGATACCCGCACCGGTGATATTCATCGTTGCGCCGGACTCGATGGTGGTATCGCTGATGGTGTCACCGTCGAAATCGAATGTCACGTCGATGTTGACCGTGCTCCCGGCTGATACGGTGGCGTCGCCGTCCTGCACCAGCAGACCGCTGCCGGAGAATGTTCCGCCGTTGTAGGTGATCGTGTCAGTTGTGCTGTTGCCGACGTCCAACCGATCATCTGGATCGTTGATTGTGATATTTGCAGAACTGTGGAAAGTCGTGGCACCGTCCAGCTCGCCTCTTTTATCGACGTTGATATCGCCCCGGATCACCGCATCACCGGAAACTTCTGCCCGGTCGGTGCTGGTGGTTCCGCCGTTGAGGTTAAGCGTCCCGCCGCTACCAAGTTCCCACCCGTTGGCGAAATTGATGAATCGCCCCAGACCGACGTTCATCGTGCCGTCGAAGGCATCCGCGAGCGTACCGCTGGCAAAATTGATGTCACCATTGTTTGCGTTGATCGTCGGGTTAGTGGTATTCGCCCCGTCCAGGTTCCAAACGGAACCGCCGGTCGTGGTGAAGGTCAACGTCCCGCCGTTGGCGGTGATCGTTCCGTCGTTCGACAGATTCGATGCTACGTCGACGGTTCCGGCACCGAGTAACAGCCCGGTGTCGTTGATGTCCAAGATGTTGACGTCGATCAGCCCGCCGGTTTCGGGACGTACCTCGCCCTGGTTTTCGATCCGCAGGGTGTTGGCCTCCAGTTCGCCGGCGTTTCGAATAAAGACGTCGGTATTCAGGTCGGTGACCAGCACCGTCCCGCCGACGTCGAGTTTGAAGCCCTCGGTATCCACGTTGCCGCCCTCGGCGACGGTCAGATTGGCGGCAACCCCATTGGCGTTGAGGTTGGCGGTGACGACAGAGCCGGGGTTGCGCACGAACACATCGTCCGCCGCGCCGGGTGCCTGGTTACCCGACCAGTTCCCGTCGGTGTTCCAGAACGTCCCGCCGTAGTATTCGCGCCGGGGGACATCCAATTGTGAGTAATTGTTCCCGGCCGCCATGGCGAACAGGTCGGTGTGGCTGGGCAGACGACGCACCCCCGTGGCACCGCATCCTTGGCACATCAACGCGAAGTCCTCGTCGATATGCCCTTCGCTGCCGGCGTCGGCCTCGACCGCCAAACTCTGGCCGAAGATAAACGCGGGATCGAAATCGTAATCCAGGTCCACCCCGGTTTCATTCTGTGTGCCGGTGGCGGCTGCGGACATCCCCAGCGCGTGTCCGACCTCGTGCATCACGGTCGAGAGCATATCCAACACACCGTCCGCTGCGCCCCCGGCAACCGCATTGCCCCGGTACCCCACCTCGAACGTGTCCGGGATGTTCGTGGCGGTGAAATTGTTGAAAAAGTCAGACTGCTGCGTCGATGTCAGGTCTCGCCAGAAGACTTGGCCCATCTCGAACTCGGAATTGTCACTCGGCGTCGGATCGATGAACCAGGTCCGGTCATTATCAATGCGGATGTTCGCTTCGATCTCTCGCCAGATCCCCCCAGACTGGCTTTCGTTCACCAGATTGTGAAGCCCAAGGGTGGTGGGGGAGGAGACTGTGTCCAGGTCCTCGTACCAGAAGTTGATCGTCAGTGTCGTGTTGGGAGCGGTATCCTCGAACACGTCCTGGTAAAAGGATTCGGCGTGGGCAAACAGAGCCTGAAGCCCGCTGGCGGTCGAATCCTGCGTCGGGTTCACCGACTGACCCGAATCAAAGTTCAGCACGATATTGATCGCTTGTGTCTGACCCGTGTAAGCCCATAGCCCCGCGATAGCGCAGACAAACGCAGTCCCAGCCTGTTTCCTGATCCGCATCGCCGTCTCCTAAACAGAAGAATTCGAAAAGTTGTGCCATCGGCCATCGGAGCAAGACACCCCATCCCCGCACGGCAAGGACCGTGTCGGTGCCGACACACTGCAACAGGTCATTCCCAAATATTCGTAGATATGACCACCCTCATGGCTTTAAGGTATCGCTTAGAAAGTTCATGTCAATATGAAAAGCGTTAAGGTTTCGGGGATATTCAAGATAGGCAAAACTGTGAGCATGATCACGGCATGAGGTGACACACGCAGCAACAGTTCGGATTAAAAAAAGGTATCGACGTCCACCAAATGCAGAATGTCAGGGTAAGAAAAAACCGGACGCCGTGGGAGCAGCGTCCGGTCTCAGTGTTTGAAACGTTTAAGTTAGTCCAGGCCCGTGTGTGGAGCCGTTACTCTCCAATACGGAACCGATACATCCGATGATCAGCGACGACGCAGAGCGGCCAGGCCACCGAGTCCCAGCAGCGCCAGCGTAGCCGGCTCAGGCACCGCGGCACCGGCCGGCGGCGTGCCGGCATTCCAGTTACCCAACACCGTGTTGAGATCCTCGATACCCACGAACCCGTCACCGGACGGATCACCCTGAAGCGGGTCGCCCGCGGTCACGGTTGCATTCCAGTTGCCCAGCACAATGTTCAGGTCGGCGATGCCGACGAACCCGTCGCCGTCAAGGTCGCCCACCAGACCGCCTTGGCTGATGGTCACAAACTGGTTGCCCGCCACCGTGGACAGGTCAAGGTTGGCCAGATTACCGGTCCAGGTCCCGTCACCGCTGCCGAGGTTCACGTCCAGGATGCCGTCACCCGAGAACTGGTTCGAGGCAAAGTCATGCCCGCCGCCGTTGATGAACGCGGTGACCTTGATGTCGCCGGTGGGGTTGCCGATCGCCGCCAAGGGCAGCGCGATCTCGAAACCGGTCAGGACGTTCTGAGGATCGCCGGTCGTGCCCGCGCCGCAGTTCAGCGAGTCGCCGCAGAAGTTGACACCCGCGGTGTTGGAGTTGTTGACCGCCATCAGCATGCCGATGGTGTTTTCCATATCACGGTGATTCAGTTCGTTGTTCGGATCAGCCAGCGCGTCCCATGGCTCAAAGAACTCGTGCAACGGGATATCGGTCGGGCCGTTGACCGGCCAGAGGTTGTTGTTCTGATCAATGATCGTACCCAACGGCAGGCCACGCGAGGCCCCCGTGCCGTCCAGCTCATCACCGAACGGATCGAGCACACCGCCCACACGGACGTTAGCACCCGTGGGGCCGTTGTTCAGCTCGGCATAGTGAGCGGTGGCAATCCAGCCGCTGACGCCAAGTGCGCCGCCGGTGCTTTCGGTCCCGTTGGAGATGGTCACGTAGTAGTCTGCCTCGAAGCCGGTATCAAACGTCATGCCGCTCATGCGCTGCAGAGCACCGTCGGTCGTGCCGAAGCCACCGCAGCAGAAGGCGTCCACCGCTGCCGGGACGTTGGCACCGTCAATGGTATTCATGCCCCCAGCCACCGAGTCGATGAAGATCTCGAGTTTGTTGAAGTTGTTCTCGAGGTTCCCGGCAAACATCAGATACAGGAACCCGTTGTCAACCGTGCCGAAGACCTGGTCGAGTTCCGAGCCGGCGGCTGAGGTGCGCGGGTCAGGATCGGTTGAGTTGCCGAAATGGGAATCCGTGTTCTGGATCGACAGGGCGGGGCCATAGTTGGCGTCCGCGGTGCCGTCCACGACAATCTGCGCCGACGCGGGGCCGGCCGCCACCATGGCGAGAGTCAGGGCTGATGCGAGGTACTTCACGGTCTGATCCTCCTTAATAGTGAAGAGTGCTGCACAGAACGAAGGGCCTTTTTTGAAGCCGCAGCGGGAGATCATCTCATAAGATGCTCCGCCTCCATGAATCCGACAGCACCACTTTAACGCCATTTAACCGATTTAGCAATAGCTTTCCTT
>CAZJCN010000157.1:0-6246 GCA_964544195.1 uncultured Phycisphaeraceae bacterium
GGCGTGCAGGGTCCGGGGCGGGCGGTGGAAGTCTCGATGCCAGATCCGGAGCCGACGCCCGACACCGCCGAGCCGGCTGAGAACGAGGCGAGCGCGAAGTAAACCGAACGAATACCCGGGCTTGGGAGGTTTACGGGGGCATGGGCGGGGATGAGCCCGGGTTGTCGGCTGTCGTCAGGGGCGGTATTCTTATGGTTTCCCGCGACCGGCGACACTTGGCCGGTGCGATGGACTGCGATACTGCATGGCTCCCGGGCAGGCGTCCAGTCCGGCTGTGTAAGCGTATCACCACACCACGTAAACCCAACAGGATCCGCACTTCCATGAGCGATGCCCAGGGCAGTATGACAATGGAACCAGAAGTTCGCGACACGACGACCAGCCAGAAGTTCTACCAGAAGGGTCTCGAGGCCGAGCAGGCCGGTGAACGATTGCAGGCGATCGAAGCCTACGAAGCCGCCTACGCCGCCGACCCGGACGACCCGCAGGTCTGCTTCCGACTGGCGTACAACCTGGACCTGGTCGGCGAAGAGGACGAAGCGCTGCACCTCTACGAGGAAGCGGCCCGCGCCGAACGGCCGTCCCTCAACGCGTTGATCAACCTAGCGGTGATGTACGAAGATCGTGGACAGTACGCCCAGGCCGAACGTTGCCTGCGGCAAGTCCTGGCAACGGACCCGAACCACCCCCGCGCCCGACTGTTCATCAAGGACGTGCAGGCCAGCAAGGCTATGCTCTTCGATGATGAACAGGAAAAGCAGTTGGAGAAGCACGCGGCGATGCTCGACACGCCGGTGACGGACTTCGAGCTGAGCGTCCGGACCCGCAACGCGCTGCGTAAGATGAGCATCCGAACCTTGGGCGATCTGCTGCATCACACCGAGGCGGAATTACGCAGCTTCAAGAACTTCGGCGACGCCAGCCTGGAAGAGATCAAGGCCATGCTCGCGCAGAAAGGCCTGAAACTCGGCCAGACCGCTGAGATGCAGCGCGAAGCCGTCAAACAGCAGGTCTATGAACAGCTTTCCAGCGCCGGCGGTGATTCCGAGATCCTGTCCAAACCGATCAGCGAACTGAACCTGTCGGTGCGGGCACGCAAGGCCCTGGCGCTGCTGAATGTCAACCTCATCGGCGACCTTGTGCTCAAGACCGAAGCCGAGCTGATGGGTGTCAAGAACTTCGGCAGCACAAGCCTGACCGAGATCAAGCAGTGCCTCGGCGAACTTGGCCTGAGCCTGCGTCAGCTCGACACCGAATAAAAAAGCGCCAACCCTATCACCAATAACGAAGGCCGGGCTTGTAAGACCCGGCCTTTCTCATGCGCGATGCCTGACAGGTTTGCGATCCTACGTCACGAAGATCGCGTGACATCGTGACCGATGGCGTTACTCATCCCCGAGGCAGACGCCGGTCAGCCGAGCGGTTTCCAGCCAGGGATGATCCGGAGGAACAAGCTTGCGATTGCCTGCCACTTGTTCCAAGGGTACGGGCACGGCTTTTTCGCCGCGTGCCGCGATCATGACGCCGAACTCCCCACGATCCAGCGCCACCGCCGCCGCCACACCAAGACGCGTCGCCAGCACACGGTCCGCTGCCGAGGGGGTTCCGCCCCGTTGCAGATGACCGAGGATGGTCAGGCGGGCCTCCAGGCCGGTGAGTCTTTCCAGCTCGCGGGTCAGGTGTAACGTGTGGTCCCCACGCTTGCCGTCGAGTTCCGCGAGCTTCTGCTTGATCTTGGCCTTTTCTTCCTTGGATTTGGCCTTGGATTTCTTGTCTTTGAGCTCAGCGAACGCGGCGGCTTCTTCGACGGACATCGCGCCTTCGGCGACGGCAACAATCGAGAAGCGCTTGCCGGTCTTGGTCCGTCGACGGATCGCTTCGGCGACGTTATCGAGGCTGTATGGCACTTCCGGGATCAGGATCACGTCCGCTCCGCCGGCGATGCCCGCGCCCAGCGCCAGCCAGCCGGCGCGATGGCCCATCACCTCCACCACGATGATGCGGTGATGACTGGTCGCGGTGGAATGCAGCCGGTCGATCGCGTTGGTCGCGATCTCCAAGGCGGTGTCGAAGCCGAAGGTCACGTCGGTCAGGCCCACGTCGTTGTCGATCGTCTTAGGCAGTGTGATGATGTTCAGCCCGGCGTCGAGCAGATGCTTGGCGTTCTTCTGTGTCCCCCCGCCGCCGAGGCAGACCAGCGCATCGAGCTGGTGTCGCCGATAGGTCTCACACATCACATCGGTCATATCCATGACCTTGTCGCCGACGGGCATCTTGTTGGGTTTGTCCCGGCTGGTCCCGAGGATCGTCCCGCCGAGCGTGAGGATGCCGGAGAGGATCTCGTCATCAAGTCGAAGGGTACGGTCCTGCATCAGGCCGCGGAATCCGTCGCGGAAGCCGATCAGGTTCATGCCGAATTTTCCAATGGCCGGCTTGCCGATCCCGCGGATCGCGGCGTTCAGCCCCGGGCAGTCCCCGCCCGAGGTCAGGACCCCGATATTCATCTTGGGCATAAGGCCCTCCTGTCATACGTCGAGCATTCACCCGCCCTGCTGCCGTTGAAAATCGTCATCTTAGACAGCATACCGACTGCTGAAAAAAACAAGCCCCCATTTCTGGGGGCTGATCCAATGGGCCCGGCAGGACTTGAACCTGCGACCTCACCCTTATCAGGGGTGCGCTCTGCCGACTGAGCTACGAGCCCGACCGCTGGGTTTTGAGGCGAGAAGGTTAGTCGATCCGGCCGAAACGGTCAAGGCGGCGGGACCGCTGCGGGTGGCTCAGGACGCTGCGTCCGCGCCGTCGCTGTCTTCTTCCACGGGCGGGACACTGACCACCTCAACCACGGTACCACGGGCCGGGTTGGTTTCGCCCTCGATGACCTCGCAGTAAGACACTTTTTCAGAGGTTTCGACGATTCGGATCTTGCCGATGGTCCTGCCCTTGGCCCGCTCGAGTACCTCGCCGGTTTCGGGGTCGATCAGGTCCTCGCCTTTTTCGGTCATAGCCAGGATCATGCCCGGGCGGAAGTTGTATTGCTCACCCCGGTTGATGATGACCCGGCCATCCTTGACCAGTACGACGGAACCGCTGGATGGGATTTCCTCGAACTGCTGCGCGAAGAACTTGGCGGCCTGATTGATGCAGTCCTGAGCGGCTTCACCGAGCGGGGTCTGAGCGAATCCGCCGATGTCACCGTCGAAACTGCCCTTGGAGATCCCGAGTCGGAGCTTGGCTCGGCCGGCCTCGCCGGTGATGCGCTGCTTGGCGACGATCTCGCCGGTGGTGGTGTCGATGAGCTTGGCGATGATCGTGATCTTGGCGTCGGCCTTGGAACCGCCGACGCGGATGCCCCGGATGCTGAACCCCCCGCCGGCGCTGGACTCGTTGTATTCGACTTCGGTCAACGCGCCGGTGGCGATGTACTTGGCCGGGCGCAGTTTGCCGGTCTGCGCAACTTCGGATGCCCTGGCCATGCGTCCACTGGCGGCGAGGTCCTGTTCGCCGATGACCGCACCGAGCGCTTCGCGTTCGACCAGCACGAATCGGCCGGTGTCGTACAACGCCGATTCGAGCAGGATGGACATGTTGTATCCCAGCTTCCATTGACTGTGATAGCCGGCCTCGTTATCGAAATCGACCACACCGACGGCATGCTTGACGCCGTGGTATTCGCCGAGGCCCATGTCGGCGTTGCCGTCCTCAACCTTGGTCTTGTCGGTGCCGGTCCCTTTACGAAACAGGTCTTCAAGCCCGCCGGCGTGGGCGGTGCTGCAAACGATGATTCCCACACAACCAACCATGCAGGCCGTCACGATCCATCGCGAACCCATCCCCATGTCGTTTCTCCTTATCAGTGAACTCAAATCAGCCGGTATGCTGCAAATGATTCAGATGTCCGTACAGATTGGATGATAACCTGCGAGACGGGGCATGCAATCCTCCGAGAAAGCAGATCAAAGAAAAACCTTGCGGGATGATCTTCCAGCAGGGTGCTGATTCCTGTATCACATCGCGTGGCAGGTTCTACTCGGGCGGATCGTCACCCACCCGCTTCAGCGTGATCCATCGCGCTTTCCGCGGTCTTAACGGCGTTGGCCTTGAGTTCGGCGATCAATGCCACGGCCCGGACCTGACCCTGCCGGGCATGGTCGATCGCTTCGCCGAGGATGCGTGCGGCCTCCTGGTCGGCGTGGAAACCCATCGAGTTTTCCGCGGCGACGTAGTCAAGCCGCCACTCAGCCTTGCGGTGGGCGTCCCGCAGCGGCGCGAGCTGTTCGTCAGTAGCCCCCGCTTCCTTGGCCTGCACGATCGCGTCGATCAGGTCGAGTGTCGCCTTCTGGCCACGGATCATCAGATTACGGGTCCGGTCCTGAATGGTTTCGACCCGGGCGATAAGCTCCTGCTCGTCCACGTTGTGACAGGTCTGACAGGCGCGGGCGGTGTTGAGCATCGGGCTTCGGACGTGGTGGTCGCTGATCTTGATTGCGCCTTCACGTTTGTAGGGCATGTGACAGTCGGCACAGGCAACACCCGCTCGGGCATGGATGCCTTGGCTCCATAATTCGAATTCGGGGTGTTGCGCCTTGAGCATGGGCGAGCCGGCAAACTTGTGGGTCCAGTCCTTGAAGTTGGCGTCGTCGTAATACTTCTCCGCCTGCTCCATCTTCAGGCCGTTGTGCCAGGGATACGTCAGCAGCTTGCCCTCGCCCTTGAAGTAGTATTCGACGTGACATTGCGCGCAGGCCAGCGAACGAAGTTCCTGTCGGCTGGCCATGGTGTTCGGCTCATAGGGCTTGCTGCGATCACTCTTGCGCCAGCGCTCGATGCTGGGAAGATGAGGCACGGGATCGTCGCTCTCAGCCAAGACCCGGATACCATTGACGAACGCCGGACGAGTGACACGCAACTGCATCGTTTCAGGGTCGTGGCAGTCCAGACACGTGACCGGGTGCTCAACTAATTGGGTGGCTTCTTCATAGGGCATGGCACAGACCACCTCGAAGCCCTTGTGAAGTTGTGCCTGCCCGGTATCGCTATCCAAGGGGTCGGTGATTGTTCCCGGTGCCCCGTTTTCAAGCCCGACTTTTCGGTAGGCCGGGATATTCGAGGCGTGGCAATGCAGACAGGCCCCGGGCTGTTTGACCTTCTTGACGCGCTCGGTTTCGCGCTGATCGGTCAGCATGTAGGCGTGGCCGCGGTCCTCGCGGTAGTCGAAACTGAAGGCGTAACCGGCAAACAGGGTCTGCCAGTCGGGGTCTTCTTCAACCTTCTGAAAAGCCTCGCTGCCGCCGTAGCGTGTGCGTTCGGTATCGACGGTGCGTTTGTAGCTGTCATATTGACGGGGGAAATTCTTGCCCCACTCGGCCGGGTCTTCAATCGACTCGTCCAACTCCACGAGCTTGAAGACCACCTGCTCGGCCTCGGCCTTGTGCTTAGCGATGTTGGCCAGCAACATCGCGACCAAGACAGTGACCACCGCAGCCAGCAAGACAACGATCAGGTACGGCAGTTTCGACCCTCGCTGACGCGGGGCGTTGGGGGTGTTCGTACTTTCAATCGGAGGCGCTTTCGGCATAACCAGGCTCCTGATTTTTTGACGTTATTTCACCGGGCCGTGCCCCACCGAACGGTGGCAGTGCAGACAGTCAGCGTCCTCGCCGTGCACCGAGGACAAGCTCCTGATCTGGGACACCATCTCACTGTGGCAATCAATGCAATTGCGGCGAAGCACATCTTTACTGCGCTGACGGATCTGAATCGGTTCGTGGAAGTTTTCGAGTGTGAATGCCTTGGAATGCAGGTAGCCGTTCTCGACTTTGGTCAGGTACTTGCCGACCATGTCATGCGGAACGTGGCAGTCGTTGCAGGTAGCCACCGCGTGATGGCTGGCCTTTAGCCAACCGTCGTACTGATCGTTCATGATGTGACAGTTGGCACAGGATGCGGGATTGTTGGACAGGTATGAGGTGCCGTCGGCGTAATAGAAGGTGTATCCCCCCGCCCCACACATCACCCCGAGCATGATGCTGACCGCCAAGCCCCAAGCACTGATCGTGCGGTACCGTGGCATGGGTTCAATGTACCGCACTGTCTGAGTGCGTCAAGTCGTGCCTTGGGAACTCCATCCGGCGAAACGTGGTTGGGATTGCGCGCGGCTTGTTCAGCGGTGGTGGTCGCATCGAACGGTGGACCAAGGTCAGTTGAGATTGCTCGGCGACGTAGACCGCGTTGTCGCGCCAGAAT
>CAZJCN010000158.1:0-6230 GCA_964544195.1 uncultured Phycisphaeraceae bacterium
GACAACTCACCCATGCCCTTATTCTATCACAGCATCTGAACAAGGCGACAAAGCGATGCATTGAAAATACTTAATTCATTAAATCGGTCCGGAACATCAGGGCCGGGAGGCTTGGATCGGGATAAGCATCCGGGTTTGAGTTATCTTGTTGCCGCGGTGTGTGGTTTACAGTTCCAAGAGGCCCTGTCGAGACTGATTCATGTTCCTACTGGCAGCCGAGACATTATCCCCCAGCGATATCACCCGATTGATGGTCGCCCTGTCGGTTCTGCTGGGTGTCTCACGTCTGCTGGGTGAAACCGCTCGTCGGTTCAACCAGCCTATGGTGCTGGGCGAGATCCTCGCCGGCGTCCTGCTGGGGCCCACGGTGCTGGGTTACATCAGCCCAGCGACCATGGCGTGGGTCTTCCCCACCGGGGCGGGCGAGGCCGGCCAAGTGGCTCTGGACGGGTTCGTGGTGATCTCGGCCACTCTGTTGCTGCTAGTGGTCGGGCTGGAGGTAGACCTGTCAACGGTGCGACGGCAGGGCAAAGCAACCACCTTTGTCAGTGCGTTGGGGGTGGCTCTACCGTTTACGCTCGGCTTCGGGCTGGCTTTCGGCGTGCCAAACCTGCTGGGAGCCGGACCGCGCGGCGAAGCGGCACCGATGGCGTTCGCGGTATTCGTGGGTATTGCCTTATCCATCACCGCCCTGCCGGTCATCGCCAAGGTGCTGATGGATATCAACCTCGCGAAGAGCGACCTGGGGATGCTGATCATCTCCTCTGCAATGCTCAATGACCTGATCGGCTGGATCGGTTTTGCGGTTGTCTTGGCGTTGTTGCCTGTTGATGCCGGAAGCACCTCGGCGTCTCACATGTCGGTGCCGATGACGATCATGCTGACGTTGGGGTTTCTGTTAGGCATGATCACGGTGGGGCGATGGTTGTGTCACAAGGCATTACCGTATATCCAGTCACGTTGGAGCTGGCCCGGTGGGGTGTTGGGGTTTGTATCCGTGATCGCCTTGGGATGTGCCGCGGTGACCGAGCACCTGGGGGTGCATTCAATCTTCGGTGCTTTTATTGCCGGGGTCGCTTTGGGAGATTCACCCCGCCTACGTGAAAGAACACGGGAAACGATTCACCAGTTCGTCACCAACTTCTTCGCCCCGATCTTTTTCGCCAGCATCGGGCTTCGGATCAATTTCATCAGCAGCTTCGATCTGGTCACCGTTGTGATTGTCCTGCTGGTCGCGTTTATCGGGAAATCCGGCGGGTGTTTCTTGGGTGCCAAGCTGGCTGGCCTGAGCCGTCGGGAAAGCTGGGCGACCGCGTTCGGGATGACCTGCCAAGGTGCGGTGGGGATCATCTTGGGTCAACTCGCATTCAAGGCCGGGTTGATCAGCGAAGAGTTGCTGGTGGCGGTGGTCATCATGGCGCTGTCGACCAGCCTGTTTGCCGGCCCGGCGATGCAGAGTGTGCTGAAAACCAAGGCCCAGCGTCGGTTGGTGGACCTGCTCGCCGACCGAAACATCGTGATCGGTATAGAAGCGACCGATGTCGATGGCGCGATCGCGGAACTGGCGAAGCGCGCGGCCGAGATCACCGGACTCTCCGCCGACATGATCGCGCAAGCGGCGATTAATCGCGAAAGAATCATGCATACGGGCCTGCCCAACGGGTTAGCGGTTCCGCATGCCCGCATCAGCGGACTGACCAAACCTTGCATGGTCATTGGACTAAGTCGGCGGGGCATCGATTTCGATGCACAAGACGGCAGCGCGGCCAAACTCATATGCCTGATCCTGACCCCGGAAGATGATCATGACGCGCAGATCGAGCTGCTGGCGTTGTTCGCCCGAACCTTCCAGAATGAAGAGCTTCGTAGCAGGGTGCTCGCCGCCGAGTCCGCAACCGAGTTCCGCGCCGAATTGAACCTCTCCACGTCGGAAGCCACACAGGCCCATACCGAACTGTGAGGGAATCTGCTGCTCGGCGGACATACCGGTTCGGATCGACGCGACTCAGGAACAAACCTCATAGACGTGTCTTGGTTACATGATTAACAATCCCTTATGAATGATACGCAATCGGCACAGCATGCTACTCCCGGCCGAGTTCCCGGACGCTTATACCTATGGCTAAGTGTCGCGCTCGCGCTTTATGTAGGACTGCTGACCGGCAATCGTTCGGAGCGGATGGATGCGGATGCCTGGGAGCACCACCGCGCGATTCTCGCCATGAGCGAAAACCCATGGCACCCGCTCAATCCCACATATGCCACGGACGACCCCTCGATCCGTTATTCGCCTTACACGCTGGCGCTGGCTCTGGTCGTCCGACATACCCCGCTGGATGCGTACGAGGCGTTAAGTGTTGCCGCGGTGTTCAACACGCTACTTCTGACCCTTGCCCTGTGGGGTTGGCTCAACGCCTATGGGCTTGGTCGAGCCGCCCCCCTCGTCCTCGCTTGTGTCCTTTTTCTCTATGGCGAACCGCCCGGCTACGCCAACAGCCTGGCGCTGAGTGACCTGCCCTGGCATCAGGTCAATCCCTCGGCACTGGTCATGCCGTTGATGCTGCTAGCCTGGGCATGGTTGAAACAGATATCCGGACGAGGCCTGACCTTGTACGTGGCATTGACCTCGGTGCTGCTGGCGGCGTCGGTGATCTCGCACGGGATGAGCGGTTTGGCGGGGGCGTTCGGCATGTTCATCACGGCGATGACGGATGACCATCACCGATGGAAGAAATTGACGGCAGTGATCGCGTCATGCGGGATTGCTTTTGCCTTGGCGTGGTTCTGGCCGTACTACCCGTTTATCCGGGCGGTCACGGACACGCCGGACCCTTGGTATTGGTTCAACCCGGCGGTCTTCAAGCGGATGGTGCTGGTCTGGTGCCTGCCGGCATTCATCGCATCAATCGCCGCCCTGCCGATGCGAGACCACCCGTTCATCCGGACCGTCTTGTTGGCGACCGCGGGACTGGTACTCGTGACACTGATCGGAGCTTTGAGCGGGTCGGCCACTCTGGCGCGCATCCCACTGGCGGGACTGATCTTTCCACAGGCCGCTGTCGGGGTATTCCTCTACAAGGTCGGCATCGGCTGGCAGACCTGGCCGGGAAGACTGAAGCAACTGCTGAACAAAGACCGCGCGGTCATGAACCGTGCGTTCGTCGAAACCACCGTGGCAGCGCTGGTCGTTACTCTGGCGATTCCGAATTTCTGGTTGATCGCAAAAAAACCGTATTTGGCCCGCAAGTGGATCGCCCCGATCGTCGGTGCCGAGAACAAACAGAAACATCTCTGGGATCGCTATGACAACCTGCTGACTCCGAACATCCGGCCGGGGGATGTCTGCATGGCTGAGCCCTTGACCGGCTGGCCTATCCCCTCGTTCGGTGGCCGAGTCGTAGCGGCGCTTCACCTGGAATTCTTCCCCGTCGGCCAACTCGAACGCTTTGAAGACGTGACGCGGTTCTTCGATCTACATACCACCTGTGAAGAACGGGCGGACCTGCTGCGGAAGTACAACGCGAGGTGGATCCTGATCGATCGCGAAAGCCCGACGCTGCTTCCGAGCGTTTACAACGCATTGATGTTGAAAGACGCGGTGGTCGCAGATGACGGCCGGTTTGTCCTGATGGATGCTACCGCATGGATAGGTAAGCAGGGCCGGGACGGAACTGAAGTCAACCCCGAATTAGATGCTCAGTAAAGTCAGATCAGGAAGACTACTTGGCCTCGAAGAATCGACTGGACGTGCCGTCGGGACCGACCCGCGCGGTCACCGGGGCGCCACAACGCGGGCATCGGCCTTCATATCTGGTGCCGGCCTTGTTGCGGTAGATCCGGCTGTAAACCCCACAGCACTTCCAGTGCACCGCCAGCCACGGCCGACCTCGGAACCGGGCCTCCCCACCCCGGCGATCCGTCATGTGGGACGACCGAAGCCCGTCAATGTCCACAATGTAATCCGGTTCCGCCATGACGCGCTATCTATCGTCCAGATAACTCACTCGGCTTAAGGGAACCTACATCCAACACGAACAACTCGCCCGGTTCATTGACGAGCCGTAGGTGGTTCGCGTCATCCCAGCAGACCCCCTCCACCTGACCGACCCATTCGGGCAGTCGAACACGCACGGCAGGCCCCTGCAGCCAGTCATCGCCCTCGTCCGGCCGAGGAAACAGCCAAACAGCATCCCGACACAACACCGCGAGATGATCTCCGCCCGGTGACAGGTCTGCTGCGGTCGGTATGATCGGCAACTGATCCGCACGATGGATGAGCGTCAACGAGTTGACATGCGTTGTGTCGCGTTCATCCAACCGGTAAAGGCTGGTGCCGGTGGTGATGTGTGAAAAATCTCCGTCGGCCCGGTACTTGGTCAGGAAATAAAGCCGACCCGAGTCCACAAACAGCGCCTCACAATCGAACCGCCATTCGCTTGGTGGGTAGGCATCCTGATCGGGATAACGAACCGGGATAAACATGAGCGGACGCGTGCCGATGTCGATAGCGGTTGGATTCGGCTCGGTCACGAGATACACACCCAAGTCACGGCGGGCGTTGCCGTTGTTGCCCATATCACTGATGTAGATGAAGTCGCTTTCCAAGGCGAGGTCTTCCCAGTCCTGATTATGCCCGCCCAGAACCGGCACGCCGTACCAAGGCTGCTTGTCCGGCTCGGGCTGATCGGTGAAATAGGCTCCCCGCTTCCAGGCTGGCATCATCACCCGGCCGGTGCGGTCAATCGCGAACAGGCGGGCAGAATCACCGCTGTCGTTGTGAACCCACCACAGCCCCGGAGTCAGACCGCTGCGAACGATGCCGCTGACCTCCCGCAACAACGGATGTGCGATCGTCCCGACCCTGCGAAGGTGTGTTGCCCACCACCCTTCGGCGGGGTTCCACTCCACAAAAGAAGGTGTCTCGTGCACAACAGCAACAGCCGGGGGCTGCTGGCTGATCTGTTCCGCTTGGACACCCCGGTTACAAGTGCACGATGACGATGAGGCACAGCCCGACCCCCATGCCATCATAACCAACACGATTACAGCGGTTATGCCGCAGCAGGCCGGACTGATCCGCGGTGCATGTACGCACACCCCCGACACGACATGTTTGCGTATCGCATTGGCTAGGGGTGTGTCACTTTGGTCAAGCGGATTCATTGGCCGAGATTGTAGCGGCACTCCCCTCCGGCATGCCGGGCATTATTTTTCATCCATCTCGGCGGGGACCAGCTCATCGTCGTCAGACAGGCCCGTCTCCGATTGGGGCGCGGCAACCCCCTTGGCTTCGAGCACCTTGGCCTTGATCTCCTCGAACAGGTCGGGGTTTTCCTTGAGGAAGGTCTTGGCGTTCTCCCGGCCCTGACCGAGGCGAATATCGCCGAAGCTGAACCACGCGCCGGACTTCTGCACGACGTTGGCGTCAACTGCCAGGTCAAGCAGGTCGCCGGTCGCACTGATGCCCTCGTCAAACATGATGTCGAACTCGGCCTGTCGGAACGGCGGGGCGACCTTGTTCTTGACGACCTTGACGCGGACGCGGTTGCCGATCGCCTGATCGCCGTCCTTGATGCTGCCGGTTCGGCGGATGTCCATACGCACCGAAGCGTAGAACTTGAGTGCCCGACCACCGGGGGTGGTTTCGGGGTTGCCGAACATCACACCGATCTTCTCGCGGATCTGATTGATGAAGATGACGGTGCACTTGCTCTGATTGATCGCGCCGGTGAGTTTCCGCAGGGCCTGGCTCATCAACCGGGCCTGCAGGCCGACGTGACTGTCGCCCATCTCACCTTCGATCTCGGCTCGGGGGATCAGGGCCGCGACCGAGTCGATCACGATCAGGTCCACGGCATTGGATCGGACCAGCAGTTCGCAGATCTCAAGGGCCTGCTCACCGGTGTCCGGCTGGCTGACGAGCAGCTCGTCGATGTTGACGCCCAGCCGCTTGGCCCAGGACGGGTCCAAAGCGTGTTCCGCGTCGATGAACGCGGCGACGCCGCCTTCTTTCTGCACGTTGGCGATGACGTGCAGGTTGAGGGTGGTTTTGCCGGACGACTCCGGGCCGAACACCTCGATGACCCGCCCGCGGGGGATGCCTCGGCCGCCCAGCGCCAGGTCGAGGCTGATCGAACCGGTCGAGATCCCCGGGGGGATGCTGGCCGGGTCGTCGTCGAGCCGCATGATCGAGCCTTTGCCGAAGTTCCGCTCGATCTGGGCCACGGCCC
>CAZJCN010000159.1:0-6225 GCA_964544195.1 uncultured Phycisphaeraceae bacterium
TTGGCGGCGACTTCATCGCGTCGCTGAAGGTAATCGAAACCCAGTTCCACGGGGATGTCGGCCACCATCTGACGGGTCAGGTGGGCGTAGCCGAGGCGTGGGATGCCTTGGTGTTTGCAGTCGGGTTTGAGCCGAGGTTCGTCATCCGCCCGTACGTCGAAGCGCTTGCACAGGTCGGCGCTGAGGGTGTGTGCGGGCACGCCCCATTGTTTCTCGTTGTATTCCTTGATGAACTTTTCGTAAACGATGCGCGGCATCAGGGACAGGGCGGCCTCCTCGAAGTTGGTCGGCGTGCCGACGAACTCGGGTTTCCAGTCAGCCCCGACGTGCTTGGCGATGTAGCTGGCCGCGATGGGCCAGTTCTCGTACCGACCGTCGACCAGTGTCTTGAGGCAGGCTTCGTACTTGTAGAACTCGGCGAAGCGGGTGACGAAGTCCCAGATGCGGTCGGAGTTGGTCCGGAAGTAGTGCGGGCCGTAGGTGTGGATGCGGATGCCGGACTCGTGTACGTGATCGTGGACGTTGCCCCCGACGTGGTCCCGGCGTTCGAGGATCAGCACGTCCCGTCCCGCGTCGGCCAGCGCTCGGGCGATCACCGCGCCGGTGAGCCCCGATCCCACAATCAGATAATCCACTTTCCGCACGCCGACCCTCGCCTGACTGATGATCCGACCTGAAAACGCGACATCATAAGTAAAACGTCGAACCGTGGCGTCAGGATCGGCGTTATGGTGGTATCACGACAGTCCTGAACGGTGACGGGATGGCTCCACGGCTTACCTGGCCCCTTATAACCGCCATCACCAAGCCAGGCGACGCATCCGGCCGATACCCCTGATGGTGAATACAATCCGACACATACTGCTTATCGGGCTGACCCTGTTGATCCTCGCTTTCAGCGCCTGGTGGCTGGACCCACAGGCCTCCACCGCGCAGCAGCAGGTCGATCCGACGGCACCATCCGAACCGCCCGTCGTCGTGGAGGACGAAGGCCCGGCACCGGGGCGACTGCGGGGCGATCAGACTCCGCCAAAGGTCAAGACCAAGGCGCCATCCCTACATTACCTGTTGGGGATCCACGACGCCCGCGCCCGACTGGGCAAGGCCGTGCCGACCGGGAAGGGCATCGTCGTGGGGCATGTCGAGTTCGGCAAGGGGGCGTACATGCCCAACACCCGCTCGCCTCGGTTCAAGGGGGTTACTTTCGTCGAGCGATCCGGGCCTTCCAAGATATCCAGTCATGCCTTTGCGACCGCCCGGGTGATCTACGGGCCTCAGGGTTTGGCGCCCGGCATCAGCGTGGTGCATTGTTTCGAATCGCGCCACTGGATGGAGCAATTCCTCAACGTCGGTTCGGCAAGTCCGCCCTCCGGCGGGCCGATGCGTGTGCTGACGCATTCGTGGATCAGCGATTCACCCAACGCGGTGGATGTGCTGCGTCGGCTGGACTGGTACATCGACCGCAATGACACGATCGTGTGTGCAGGCGTCAACAACGGCAAGGACTCACCCGTCCCCTACCTGCTGGCGACGTCGTACAACGCCATCGCGGTCGGCACGGCTCGCGGCGGTTCCAGCGGCGGATACACGCGCATCGAAGTGCCCGGCCGATGCAAGCCGGATATCGTCGGGCCACGCGGGCTGACCAGTTTCACCACACCGGTCGTTGCCGCCGTGGCGGCTCGATTACTACAGGCCGCGGACGAGATGACCGACCACGCCCATCAAGCCGGCAAGGCGCCGGTCATCAAGGCGGTGCTGCTTGCCGGGGCGGTCAAACTCAGGAACTGGCAACCGGAACCCGGCCACCCGCTGGACGAACACCTCGGCGCCGGCATCGTCCACTTCGATAACAGCCTGCAGATCCTTCAAGCCGGTCCACCCGATGACACGGAACCGACATCCAGCTCACATGAGCAGGACGAGAACGCGACCGGGCAGCCCGCGCCCGTTCGACTCGCCAACCGAATGGGTTGGGACTACCGCACGATCGCGCCCGATGGGGTTCAGGCTTATACCTTTCAGTTGCTCGAACCGATGGGTGAGGCCTCGATCATCCTGACCTGGCATCGGCGGATCACCGGTGTCCATATCGAGCAGACCGACGGCAACAGGTCGATCTGGTTCGGGCAGCCCCGCCTCGCGGACCTGGACCTGCACCTGTACCGCACCGACGACCGGGGGGAAACCCGCGAGATCGCATACAGCGACAGTCGGGTGGACAACGTCGAGCATATCTACCTGAAAAGCCTCCGGCCCGGCCGGTACCGCCTGGAGGTTGTTCGTCCCGAAGCGATCCACGACGAGCCGTGGGACTACGGCTTGGCCTGGCGTGTCGAACCGTCCCGCCGTCATGCCGAACAGCCTGCCCGTTCCGAAGCGGAACAGCCTTGAGTGCCATCCAGCCCGACGGGTCGTTTGTCGGGATTACCGGACCGTTACACCTGTTTCAGCCGTCATACTCCGATAGCCGTATCGCGCAGTCATGTGATCCGGGGTGGATTGGATGATCGGACCTGCCGATGTTTGGCGCGGCACCCCGACAGGACGGGGTGAAGTGGCGGAGGCGTGGAGTCTCAGTGATGTCCGATCAGAATCACACGTACGGGCCGGGCCCCGGATTGGCGCAGGCGTTGAACCTGGCCCGGCTGATGTTGATCTCCGGGGATGCACGGGATCGTTTCAGCCTCGCCAGCGATCTGAAGCAGGCCGGCGCGATCGTGGACCCGGTGTCCGAACCGGATGCCATGCTGTTGAGCCTGGAACGTGCCCAGCGGGACGGCGAACCATACGACGCGGTGCTGCTTGATGCGGACGGATTTGACGCTCAGGCACCGGCGTTGGCCGGGATGATTCGACAAGCCGGTTACGCCGGCCCGATTCTGGCGTTGACTTCAGGCTCGCCCAGACGGATGGCGGGCACGTTTATCAAAGAAGGCTGCGACGAGCTTATTCAAAAGCCGGTGTCCACCCCCCGGTTGTACCGTACGCTATCCGACATGATCGAGAGATCACGGTCCACACCGCCTCCCGCCTGCGATCCCGACGAGGTGACCAGCGAGCTGGCGGGTTATCCCGAGTTGTCCATGATGCTGCGCCGGTTCGTGGCGAACCTGCCTGAGACGATCGAAACACTGTTGGCCGCTCAACGTGAACGGGATATCCAACGGTTGCGTGACGAGTTGGAGCAGGTCAAACGCCGGGCGACCAGTCACGGGTACACCGAGATCCGCGCCTCGGCTGTGCAGGCCCGGCAGGTGTTGGATCAGGCCCGTAACCCTGACGCCGAGCAGGTGCAGCAGGCGATCGACGATCTGGTTGACCTGTGCCGGCGGGCTACCGCCAACCCTGTTACCCCGCCGCCGACCGATGGCCCGCCGTTGCCCCCCTCGGGCTGATCCGGCCATGTCTTTCATAAATGACCTCGGACTGGGTCTTCGGTCCACGCCATATCAATATCCACAGGGCGACGAACCTCGGCTCACGGGGTTCGTAATGCTTGACGCTTGCAACCCACCGCGATAACGTCCGTTAAGCTATCGCTATATTAGTAAACTGGACGTATTGAACCCGATCAGGAGGCGTGACATGCGATTGAACCTGCTCGCGACGTCAGCCGTGCGTGTGATGGTGGTATCGGCCTTGGCCGTGGTAATGGCCCTCGGATCGACCGGCCGGGCGGTGGCGCAGGACGTGCCGTTTACCGGGGTGGTCGTTCAGAACCAGACCGATGTCCGTGCCGGTGCCGCGGATCGGTATTACCGGGTCGGCGAACTGAACAAGGGTCAGCTCGTTCAGGTCGACGAGGTGATCGCCGGCTGGAACAAGATCGTCCCGCCCGAAGGGTTTTACAGCTACATCTCCAAGGCTTTCGTCGACGCGAAGGGAGACGGCTCGACCGGCATCGTTAACACCGATCGCTGCAAGGTCTATGCCGCAGATGTGAACGGCCCGGCCGGCAGCTACCGGGTGCAGACCATCCTCAACGCGGGTGACGGCGTGCAGATCGTCGCCGAGGAAGGCAGCCATTACAAGATCGTTCCTCCGCGCGGGGCTTACGTCTATCTGCCCCCCGGCAGCGTCCGTCGGGCGCTGGCGATCGAAACCAACCCGGCCGAGGTGGAAGAAACCCCTGAACCCGATCAGCCGGAGGAACCCGCTGCCCCGGCTGTCCAGTCCGAGCCGAAGCCTGAACCGCCCGCCCCCGAACCGGTGGTCGAACCGGCCACCCCGGAACCGGTCCAGCCCGCGGAAGTGACCGAACCCGCTCCCGCCCCGGTGGTGGTCCCCGCCGAACCCGTGGTGACCGAGCCGGCCGTTGCCGTCGAGTCGGATGCCGCGGATACGACTGAGCCTGCCAACGACAGCAGCTCGGATCAAGTGTTGAATGAACTGCTCGGGCAACCGTCCGATACCACGCCACCGTCGGCCCCGGCGAAAGTGCCATCCTTGGCCGAGTTGGAGCAGCGATTGGCTGAAGTCAAGGATTTACCGGTCGAAGAAAAGCCGTTGGCCGAGCTGATCGCCGGTTACGAGGCGTTGCAGCAATCCGGACAACTGACCCAGGCGCAGGCCAATAAGGTTCGGCGTCGGTTAGCGGTATTGCGATACGAGCACAACATCGCCGAGGCCCTGCGCGCCATCGCCGAGGCGAAGAAAGCCCAACCCGCGCCGCCGGCCCCGGTCGAGGAGCCGGAAACTTACAATGCCGTCGGCCGTCTGCTCGCTTCCAGTGTGTTCGACGGCACGACACTGCCACGAATGTTCCGACTCAGTGACCCTGCCACCGGTTCGGCAGTGGCTTATGTCCGGCCCGACGGCCCGGTGCCTACCACCCCATACCTCGGCAAACTCGTGGGCGTCGTCGGTGAAACCCGTTACGACCCGGACCTGAAGATCCGTGTCATTGACGTCGAACGCATCGTCCCGCTTCAGCCGGCGGAATGACCCGGCTGTACCGGTTGTGACACCTGCACCAACCCTGAAATCTGCACAAGGCACGGGAACTTGAGCGCCCCGTGCCTTGCTTTTTTGAGTATGTGCGAATCGGTACGTTTGGCGCGGTTAGCACCGGAAGTTCAGCCCCAATAGACGCCAAAGAAAAAAACCTGACTTGACCGGCTAACACGTCCCGGCCCCTTCGCCGATGGCATGTCCGGGCCAACGTTTTTCCCGGCCTGACAGGAGCATCCGGTGAGCAGTCAATCCATCAAAATCGGTCAGATTCTCGTTGAGCAGGGCGTCCTTAACGAGCAACAGGTGTTTGAGATCCTCCAGGCGCAGAAGCAACACCGCCTGCCTTTCGGCGTGCTGGCGGAACGCATGTTTGATGTCACGTTGCACAGCATCGAAAACGCCTGGGTCGAGCAGTACCACCGGTTCACGGGGACGATTGACCTGGCCAACGAAAAGTTCGACGCCGAGGCGTTACGGGTTCTCAACCGCCGTCAGGCCTGGCAGTTCGAGTTGCTCCCGATCCGTACCGAGCCGGAAGGGGAGCTGTTGATGGCCGCCAGCGCGAATCGTTTGGCGCGGGCCGTGACCTTCGCCGCCAACCGTATTGATCGGGCCGTCTACTTCCGCATCGCTGAGCAGAAGCAGCTCCGCGAGTTCCTGCAGATCCATTACCCGATGCCGGAGCTGAGCCGTGAGATTATCCAGAAGGCTCACGACCTGGCACGCTCGGCGTAAGCGTCAGCACGGACCGGTTTCATTCATCCATGACACAACCTCGGTCAGCGAACCGGGGTTGTTGTCAATGGCAGGTATGATCCGCCATCACAGCCCCAGCATGAACTGGTAGATCGCGTCGTCCATACCCGGGAGCATCTCGTGGCCGAAGTCGGGATAAATCTTCACCTGTTTAGTCGAGGTGATTTTGTTGTAGGCCGCGAACTGGGTCGAAGGCGGGCAGCACTCGTCCATCAGACCGACACCCATCAGGACTTCGCCCCGGATCCGTGGCGCCAGGTGTTGCACGTCGATGTATCCCAGCCGTTCCCACCATTGATCGATCTTCTCATGGGTCGGATCGTGGAGCTTGAAGAACCGGGGGATCTCGGCGTAGGCCTGTTTGATCAGGTCCATTTCCCACACACGTTGGTAGTCGCTGAGAAACGGGTACACCGGGGCGGCCCGTTTGATCCGTGGTTCCAATGCGGCACATGCCAGCGTCAGAGCGCCGCCCTGGGACCAGCCCGTAGCGCCGACCCGGTCCGCGTCCAC
>CAZJCN010000160.1:0-3035 GCA_964544195.1 uncultured Phycisphaeraceae bacterium
CTTTATGAGCAGGACTGCGTGGAGCTGTTCTTCGATCCGGATAACGACGGCCTTGCCTGGGGCAGCATGGAGGATGCCCAGTTCGGCTTCGCGGTGACGAACAAGGTTTATGAATGGTTCGGCAAACGGCACGATCGAATCCGTGCCGTCGTGACACAGAACGAACAGGGATACGAGCTGCAAGCCGCCATCCCGTGGGAGGTACTGGGAGTGGAAAACCCCCAGTCCGGCACGCGACTGGGCGCTACGGTGGCGGTCAAAAGCGTGGATATGCAGGAGCGATCTTCGGTCAAGCTCAATTGGCGATATCACGAAGAGGCGGGGCGGTACCGCCTTGGCGAACTGGTGCTGGAATGACGGAACGACGTGAACCGATGACGGCAAGAGCAAGACAGATCACGCAACATATGGCGTGGGTCTGCGTCTGTCTGTGCGCCTGCCTGGCATTGGTGGGATGTGATTCAGGCGGTGCCGAGGAAGTCACGCCCGACGGCCGCGTAATCGTTCGGTATTGGGAAAAATGGACGGGCTTTGAGGCCGAGGCGATGCGGGCCGTGGTCGATGACTTCAACGCATCGCAGGACCGCATCTTCGTGAAGATGTTGTCGGTCAGTGGAGTGGATCAGAAGCTGTTGCTGGCGACAGCAGGGGGCAATCCGCCGGACGTGGCCGGTTTATGGACACACACGGTTAACGTCTTCGCAGAGAAGGGGGCGTTGACACCGTTGGACGGTTATGCCGAGCGAGCGGGGTTGAGCGAGGCGGATTACATCCCGGCTTTCTGGGAACTGTGTCACTACCGCGGGTTTCTGTGGGCCTTGCCGTCAACGCCCGCGTCGATCGGGCTGTTCTGGAACAAGCGGCTGTTCGAAGAAGCCGGTCTCGATCCCGACTCGCCGCCACGCACCATCGCCGAGCTGGACGCGATGGCTGAAAGGTTGACCATTGTCGAGTTGGAACGAAACGGCCGGACACAACGCGTCCGCTTTACCGACCTCACCGACGAAGAGCGATCCGCCAAGGACTACGACATCGTTCAGCTCGGGTTTTCTCCCAAGGTGCCCGGGTGGTTCATCGAGCTATATGGCTACTGGTTTGGCGGCAGGCTTTGGGACGGCGATTCGCTGATTACCACAACGTCGCCTCAAAACGTGGCGGCTTATGAATGGTTCGGCAGTTATGCGCGTAAGTACGGCCGACGCAATCTCGACAAGTTCGGGCAATCGTTCGGCAACTTCGCCTCGCCTCAGGACCCGTTCCTGTCCGGACAGGTGGTGATGGTCCAGCAGGGGGTGTGGATGTCCAACTTCATCGAACAGTTCGCCCCTCATATGCAGTGGGGTGCCGCCGCCTTCCCGGCAAGCACCGAACCGGCTGATGGTCCCGTGGCCTTGATCGAAGCCGACGTGCTGGTCATCCCCCGAGGTGCCAAGCACCCGGACGAAGCGTTCGAGTTCATCCGGTATGTCAACTCGCAGCCGGTGATGGAGAAGCTGGTGCTGGCCCAGAAGAAGTTCAGCCCGCTGTCACACGTCAGCGATGATTTCACAGCCCGACATCCGAACCCGGCGATCGGGGTGTTCATGGACCTGGCGTCCAGCCCCAATGCGTTTTTCGTACCGCGCACCCCGGTCTGGGCGGAGTACAAGACGGAGATTCAAGTCGCGACCGATCGAATCTATGCGGGGGATGCTTCCGCGGAGCAGGCGTTGATGGACTGTCAGGCGCGTATCCAACTTCGGCTCGATCGGGTTCTGGCGCGGTGGAACCGGGTCAAAGACAAACGTCTTGCGGAGTGGAGCCGACGATGACTCGTGCCGAACGTCACAACCTGCTGAAAGGCTTGGGATTCGTCAGCCCGTGGATCATCGGGTTTGTCGTGTTCGGGTTGTATCCGATCGCCGCGTCGTTGTACTACTCGTTCTGCGATTACGACATCCTCAACGAGCCCGTGGTGGTCGGAACGCTGAACTACCAGGACATGGCGGCCGACTCCGTGTTCTGGATCAGTGTGTACAACACGGTGTATTTCGCGCTGTTTTCGATTCCGCTGGGGCTTATTACCGCGCTGTTGATCGCGGTTCTGCTCAATCAACAGATCATCGGGCGGTCGGTATTTCGCACGGTGTACTTCCTGCCCTCGATCGTGCCGTTGGTCGGTGTGGCGATGATCTGGCTGTGGGTGTTCAACGGCGACCTGGGGCTGGTCAATTACGCGTTGTCGCTGATCGGGATCACCGGGCCGGGGTGGCTGACTGATGAACAATGGGTCAAGCCCACACTTGTGTTGTCCGGCATCTGGCAGGTGGGGGGGACCATCGTCATCTTCCTCGCGGCGTTACAGGATGTGCCCAAGACGTTGTACGAATCCGCCGAGATCGACGGTGCGACGCCGGCGGTCAAGCTGCGACATATCACGGTGCCGATGATTTCCCCAGCCATCTACTTCTGCCTCATCATGGGGATCATCGGGGCGTTGCAGGAGTTTGTCCGTCCCTATGTCATGCTGGGCGGGGCAGGTCCGAACCGTTCGGCGCTGTTTTACGCGATCAACCTCTACGACAACGCATTCCGCTACCTGAACATGGGATATGCCTGTGCGATGGCGTGGGTGTTGTTTGTGGTCATCGTATTGCTGACCTGGCTGGTAACCATGATCAGTCGGAAACACGTGTATTACGGGGGGGACGCGTGATGCGAAGCCCGCTACGCAAACTTTTGGTCTATGTCGCGCTGCTGTTTGGAGCCGCGGTGTTCATCGTGCCGTTGTTGTGGATGTTGTCCACGGCTTTGAAGCCGATCGATCAGGCGATGAGCTACCCGCCTCGCTGGTTGCCCTATGCATGGGTGTTACAGGAGGCGTCGGGAGAGCGGATCACCGTCGGGTTAGATGACGAACCCGAAGGGGATGGGCCGGTTTCCGTGCAGATCGCATGTCAATGGTTGGCACAGATCGACGGGCAGGAGGTCCCGGTCAAGCTCCTGGACCACGATATCGAGACGGGTATGGCCCGGATTCAGGCGGGGTATCACCA
>CAZJCN010000160.1:3135-6211 GCA_964544195.1 uncultured Phycisphaeraceae bacterium
TGGTCCAACTTCACCAAAGCCATCCGGGCGATGAAACATTTCCCGGCCTACCTGACGAACACGCTGATCCTGTGCCTGCTGACCGTGATCGGGACGGTCTGTTCCTCCACGCTGGTGGCCTACGGGTTTTCTCGGATCGACTGGCCGGGGCGGGACAAGCTGTTCCTGGTCGTGATGGCGACGATGATGGTGCCGTTCCCGGTCGTGATGGTGCCGTTGTTCACAATGTTCAAGACGTTCGGGTGGATCGGCACGCTCAAGCCGCTGTGGGTGCCGACCTTTTTCGCCGGGGCGTTCAACATCTTCCTGTTGCGTCAGTTTTTCCGAACGATCCCGCGCGACCTGTCGGAATCGGCGAGGATTGACGGTTGCAGCGAGCTGAGGATCTTCTGGCAGATCATCCTGCCGTTGGCGAGGCCCGCGATCGCGGTCGTGGCGTTGTTCCAGTTCATGGCCACGTGGAACGACTTCCTCGGCCCGCTCATCTACCTGACCGAGCAGAAGGACTTCACCCTGGCGCTGGGCCTGCAGGCTTACCAGAGCCAGAGCGGCGGCACGCAATGGCACTACCTGATGGCGGCCAGCAGCCTGGTCGTCCTGCCGGTGATCGTGTTGTTCTTCATGGCCCAACGAACGTTTATCGAAGGGATCTCCATGACCGGGCTCAAGGCGTAACGGCCCGGATTGAGATATGACCTGTTGACCTCATGCTGGGAGTCTGTTGTGACAAGAGTAACAAATACAGAGTGGAAACCCGTCTCCATCAATGCGCGAGCAGATCGCCTGTTCGACAACGGGTATGGCTATTTCGCCAGGGACGGCAAAGAGTATGTCATCACTCGGCCGGACACCCCCAAGCCTTGGGTGAACGTGATCTGTCCGGGTGATTACGGCATGGTCATCTCGCAGGTCGGTGGGGGGTATTCCTGGCAGACTCATGCCGGGCTGAACCGCATCACACGTTGGGAGCAGGACCTGGTCTCCGACAGTCACGGTAAATATCTCTACCTGCGTGATGAAGACACGGGGGCCTACTGGTCGCCGACATGGAAGCCGGTCAAGGCCGACTACACCGACTATGAATGTCGGCACGGCATCGGCTACAGCGTTTTCAGGACCGTGGTAAATGACATCGAAGCCACACTGACTGTCTTTGTCCCGGTTCGTGATGGCAAGGGTGAACCCGTAGAAGTCTGGAAGCTGTCATTGACGAACCTGTCGGACCGTCCTCGTCGGTTGTCCGTGTGGTCATATCTGGAATGGTGCCTCGGGGTGGCGCCGGATACCCACCGTGAGTTTCACAAGACGTTCCTGGAAACCGAACTATCGGCAGACCACCGCGCGGTATTTGCCACCAAGCGGATGTGGGACATCCCAAACGAGCAGGGCCAGCATTGGAACCGTGACTGGGACAAGATCGCTTTCCACGCGGTGGACGCGCAGGCGCAGGCGTCCTCCGGCCACAAGGAGGCGTTCATCGGACAGTACGGCACGACCGTCGATCCATTGGCGTTGAAAGAAGGCGGCTACCTCGCCCGGACCACCGGCCGGTGGGACGACTCGATCGCCAGCCTGTCAGTGCCTGTGGATTTACCACCCAAGGAAAGTCGATCCATGACGTTTACTCTGGGTGTTGCCGACACGCGTGAGCAGGCCGAGCAACTGATCGCCCGGTACCGTTCGCCGGAGAGTGCTGACCAGGCGTTGCAGCAAGCCCGCGCATTCTGGGACGATTGGATGTCACGCTCGCAGGTGGACACCCCCGACGACAGTGTCAACCTGATGCTCAATCGCTGGTTCAAGTATCAATCGCTGTCATCACGGATCTGGGGCAGAACCGCGTATTACCAGACCGGCGGGGCCTTCGGGTATCGTGACCAGCTTCAGGACAGCCTGTTGTTCCTGCATCTGGACCCGGATCGGACCAAGGCGCAGATCCTGCTACATGCGTCACGTCAGTACGCGGCCGGGCACGTCCAGCACTGGTGGCACCCGATCACCAATGACGGATTGGAATCGAGGTATGCCGACGACCTGCTCTGGCTGCCGTTCGTCACGACGCTTTATCTACAGGAAACCGGAGACTTCGCGAGTCTGAACGAAACCGTACCGTACCTCGATCAACCGATCGGGCCTGAACACACGGGGACGTTGTATGAGCACTGTTGCCGAGCCATCGACCGGTCGCTCTCCCGGCGATCGGAGCGGGGGTTGCCGTTGATCGGCACAGGTGATTGGAACGATGGTTTCTCCGTGACCGGTTGGGCCGGGCGTGGCGAAAGCGTATGGGTGGCTCAGTTCCTGGTGGCGATCCTGAAGGCGTTCAATCCGGCGGTGGAACGCGCCATGGATCAGAAGATTGTTGCAGCACAAGAGCGTGAACGCCTGGCACGGTATCAGCAGGAGATCGAGCATCTCACGCAGGCGGTAAATACACACGGCTGGGACGGGCAATGGTACTGGGCGGCAAGCTGTGATGACCGGTCCTTGGTCGGCAGCCACACTTCGCCGGAGGGCAGGATCCACCTGAACCCGCAGACGTGGTCCATTCTCAGTGGCGTCGTTCCGGAAGATCGACGGGCGTCGGTGCTCGAATCGCTAGAGAAGCACCTCTACCGCGATTACGGCGCGGTATTGTTGCAGCCGGCGTATACCACACCTGATCCGCGCATCGGGTACCTGACACGTTACGCGGCAGGCACACGAGAAAACGGCGGGCTGTATGCCCATGCCGCTGCATGGGCGATCCAGATGGAGTGTCAGCTCAAGCGAGCAGATAAAGCCTGGAAACTGTTCAAAAGAATGTCGCCACCACTGCGAGGGATGGACCCCAAGCTCTATCAGTGTGAACCCTACGTCACCGCGGCGAACGTGGACGGGCCGGACTCCCCGCTCTACGGGCGGGGTGGTTGGACCTGGTACACCGGTAGCTCGGCATGGGTCTATCGTGTGCTGATGGAATACATCATGGGCGTGCGTCCGACATGGGATGGTCTGCTGATCGACCCGTGCATCCCTTCGCACTGGACCGGCTTCCGGATGACCCGCCGATACCGAGGCAGCGTGTATCACATCC
>CAZJCN010000161.1:0-6194 GCA_964544195.1 uncultured Phycisphaeraceae bacterium
CTAGTTCTACTAATGTCTTCTGCTCCTTTATCATCTCCCATACCAGGCTGGCTTTGAAGTCGGTTAATACTGCGGGTGTATCCATACCATCCGATTCTTCTTCTGCAAGAGATAAAGTCTAGCTTAACGACGTGCCCGCTTTTCGTATAGCTGCAAAGAGATCATCATCAGCGAGGAGATAATACGACACCTCTAAATAATATCAAGTTATTATAATAATGTAATTATATGTAGCTTTAATAGGTATGGTACACAATCATGCAGGATGCAATGCTGCCTTGCTGTGTAGTCAATACACACCTATGTCTTGGTCTTGGCGATGTCTGTCACGGGAACTTTACCCGAAGGAGGGCGCGTGCTGCGCCGGGACGATCATCGCTGCAGCGCAGCGCCAAGCCAAAGGGAGCCAACCCGCCCCAAGCCCGGCAGGTATCGGCTGTGGACCTAACACACACGGATGGCCCGTATGCCCAGCAATTTACCGAGCTTCTCAAGTCGGTCGCCGATCCGTCCCACGCCGACCGCGCAATGGTGGCCCGGCCCGTGGCTGTTCCATGCCTCGACGAACCGCCGTGCGCCGATGTCAAAGCGGTAGCGGCTGTTGGTGTTGCCGATTTCCAGGATCGGCCCGTCGACGGTCCGGCCCTCGGCGAACAGCAGCGCGAGTTTACCGTCGGCTTGCTGTACGACCGACAGCACGGTGACAGGCCCCTGGCGTACCGACATTTCAACGGACAGGCCCCGACCGACCTTTCCGTGGTAGACCTCCAGCGGTCGGACTTTCGTTTTTCCGTCGGCAATGGCGATATGGCCCGGCCCGTCGTGCCCCATCAGGACGGTGTCGTCGTTGAAGTCGATCGCGTAGAACTCGGTGAAAGAACCGCCGGCACCCAAGACGTCCATGATCTTCATGGCTTGTACGTTCCTGGTTTCGAGTTCTCCGGCGACGGGGACGCCCTGAGCGGTCAGCAGGGAGGTGCCGAGGATGATCGAGCTGATGACGTCCTGATGCTCGTGGCTGTCGACCGAATGGTAATAGTAGGCTAGAGAGCCGAGGCGGTGTTCCTCGACGAGCTGATCAAGCGCGACACTGGTGGCGGCGGCGCGGCGCAGCTCCGGTTCGGGGCAGTCGGGCTGGACGTCGAAGCGTTCGCGGAAAAGCTCGACACGCCTGTCGATCTGGTGTGGGGTGACGGTGTTTCGTCGCTGGGCGAGCTGGTCGATCTCGAGGATCTGAACATGCCCGCCGAATGTTACGACCTGCTGGGTGAGATCGGCATAGACGTCGAGCATGCCGTTGTAGTAGTGACCCATGACACCAAGACGGTTGTGGGCCATAACGTGAGCAACCCGCGCGGCGTCGAGCCACCCATCAACCTCGTCCCAGCAGGGGTCCTGGGGGTCCAAGGTGCCGGTGGCTTGATAGAACGGGATGCCAGCACGGCTGAAGACGCTGGCGATCTCGGGCACGGGACAGGCGGCGCAGTACGCCAACCATTGGCCTGTCATTGTCTTGCGGTCGCGCAGACGATTGAATGTGTCGTAGTCGATGGCGGGCGTCGGCTGAAGGTTCAGTACGATCACGGGCACGGCGGCGCGACGTACGACCGGCAGAACGGTAGACGACAACGCGTAGGTGGTCACGTGCAGAAAGATGAGGTCGACGTCTTGGCGTCTGAACTGGTGCCCCACTTGGAAGGCTTTATCGACGTTATCGACCAAACCAAGATTAATCACGTCGACACCGGTCCGTTGGAGCCTGTCGGCAGTGATATCAAGGTAGCTGCGTAGGCGGTGTTCGAGACCCGGAAACTGAGGCCAGTAGGCGTCCAGCCCGATGCCGAACAGGCCGACGCGGACGTTTGGGTATGCATGCTGATTCATACCGTTCCTTGGGTCATGTCGGTCGGTCGTGCGGGTGTGATGTCAGGCGATGTCACACGAGGTTCGATTATGAAGCGCTTAAGCGATTGAAGCTTTCGTGGGTTGCCGTTTTGATCGAAGCTCAGGGGTTCCCAGTGCTGCCGATCGTGCCCCTTGACGCCGTCAGATCGGGATTCCCAGAGGTCGGCCATCCACAGGTAGGTTGGGCCGTGGGCCGTCGGCAACCGGGTGATATCGGTCTGCTGACCGGGAACGATGAACCGGCCTTGGTCGTCGCGGTTGATGTCGTCGACGAAGTGCCAAGGCCCCATCGGGGATTGGGCGCGATAGACCCGTGCGCCGGCGCCCTGAGGACAGAAACAGCAGGTATTGCCGAACACGCAATAGTAGATGTTGTTCCGTTTGAACATCGCGGGAGCTTCGACGCGGTGGTCGATGAAGCCGGTGTTCTCACCGGTACTCTGCGTGAGGTCATCGGTAAGCCGTTCGACGGACATGCCGTGATGGGTGTGCTCATCACCTGGGATGGAAGTGTAGATGAGGTAACCGGCGCCATCGTCGTCGACAAAGACGTTGTGGTCGCCGGGATCGGGTTGGGCAACGCCGACGGATTCGTGGATGACCTTAAACGGTCCGTCGGGCCGATCGGCCACGGCTACGCCGAAGCAACCGTGCCACAGCTTGGGGTACCAGTTGAACCATAGGACGTATCTTCCGCGTAGGGTGTCGGCGATGACGTAGGGGCGGTAGCACACGCCGTCAAGCGGTGTTTGCAGCAGGTCGCCGTGGTCGGTCCAGTGGCTTAAGTCGGGAGAACTGTAAACGGTGTAGCGGTTGGCTTTGGTGAACCCGTCAGTATCGCCGTAGCGGGTCCCGTATAAGTAGAACCGGCCTTCGTAGAAGCGCAGACACCCGTCGTGGCAATCAATGACCCGGCCGCAGGCGTCGGTTCTCGGGGAGGTGTTGTCGAGGGTGGTCATCATGGGTGAGGTCGGTCATTTGAGACGAATCGGAACACGGCCCCCCCGCGGCATTGCCATCCGGGGCCGGCGATCTGTTCGGGGAACCGGATGGATTTAGTCAGGTGCGGTTCGGTGCCGCCGTTATGGAAGTCGTGGACGCGCAGGTGGAAGCCCGGCGGCGTCGGGCCGTGCATTGAGTGGACCTCAAGTTGCCCGTCGAGGTCATCGCCAGCGGGGATGGCCTGGAGGTGCTGGCGAGGTTGGGCAAGGATGAGTATCCCTGCACCGCTGTCGGCACGCAGCCCGCCGGTGATGAGATTGAACTTGGTGCTACGGAAGTCGCGGGTGACACCGGCGACGAGATCCTGCGACCAAGGCCAGGGTTTGGGACCGGTCGAGTAGGTTTGGCGGGCTTGGGCGAATCTCGGATCACCGAGGGCGGGAGCGGTACCCGTGGGTCGGCCGATGTGTGAATCGGGGTAGTCGCTCCAGAAGGCTTGGCGTTGCCAGAATAGTTCGTCCAGTTCAGGCGCAACCGGGATCTGGATGCCGTAGGTGAAGACGTTGAACGGTCTGTCACCCGTCCATGTGGCGTCGTAGGCGATCTGAATCGACCCATCGGAGTTGAAGGTCGTGACGAAGGTCACGTCGGCTTGTGTGTACTGTCCGACGGCGGTGATCTTTATGATTTGATCGGATTCGTCGATCTTGACGTCATTGGCCTGCCAGTCGGCGCACTGGTTGACCAACGTCAGTGCTTCCTGCCACTTAAAGTTGTGTAGTTGTGCGGGCACGACAGCCAGTGCGGGCTGGCCGTTAATGACGGTTTGGCCGGCGACGCTGGCCGAGTCTATCAGGCCCGTGTCGAGGTTGACCGAGATGGTGGTGTCGCCGCGTGAGATCAGCAGCCTGCCGTCCCGCCGCTGGACCGCGTAGGGCACGTGATCATCGTTGACATCGAGTTGCGGGTTGTCGGGTGTGATCGCGTAGAGCCTGTATCGGTCGACGACGGTGTTGTGTCTGGCGTTGTCGCGGACCTCAAGGATGATCGGTTCGGGGCTGTTCGGGTCGGCGTCGATATGTAACCGGCCGACTGTGTGCGGCGGCACGTCCGGGTGTACGACGCCGGTACGGCCAGCTTGTGACCAGGCGAAGTCAAGGGAGGCGAGATTCGTGAAATCGTAACGGTTTTCGAGTTCAAACACGATCTTGCCATTGTCGACACGGCCGAGGGTGTCTTTGATCTTGACAGGTGAGTGGGATTTTTTGACGTGCCAGAACAGGTCATTGATCCGGCGTTGATCATCGAATATACCTCGCCAGCGCGTGTTAGCGCCGATCCCGCGGTAGGGCGCGCCCTTGAACTGGAAACCGCCGGCAAATTGAGGTATGCCGAACAGGGATCGAGTGTGTATCTCGGCGTAGTAGGCCCAAAAATCGTCGATGCCCGGGTCGAAGGCAACTTCCTTCCAGTTGTTGGTATGGACATGCAGCCACTCGGTGAAAATCTGGGGCCGGTCGTCCGGGTAATCCCAAGCCGGGTCGGTCACGGGTCCGATCCGGTCGAGGCTTGCGGTCGCATAGGGATTTTTCCTGGTGTGTGGCCCACGCGGGTAGTGGTCGTCGTTAACGTCCATAAGTGGGATACCGACGCCCTCGCGTCCATCGGAGCCGAAGAACAGCGGCCGGGTGGCATCTTGGGTGTGCATGCCGACGGCAGCGACCTTGAAGTAATCCCAGTAGGAGCACTCGTTACCCAGTCCCCAGAGAATAACTGACGGGTTGGAGTAGTAACTTTCAATCATTGTGGCGACGTGATGGTGGTAGGCCCGCGCCATGGAGGGGTTGTTGCCGTGATCGCCCAGCGGCCCCTTGTCGTACATCATGATGCTGACCATAGCCTCGACGGTCGTGTACATACCCATCTGATCACACAGCTCGATATAGCTGTATGCCGGGGTCGGCCGGGAGCGCAGACAATTGAAGTTGGCCTGCTGGAACAGCTCAATGTCCCGGCGGATCAGGTCACGTGGGACGATCTCACCCATGCCGGGGTAGGTGATGTGGTAGTTGGTGCCGCGAAGCCGCACGGGTGAGCCATTGATCAGGATCTGATTGCCTTGGACGGCGACCTCCCGGAAGCCGAAACGCTGCCGGGCCATCATCAGTGGCTGGTCGTTCTGTAACAGTTCGCAAGTCAGTGTGTAAAGATTCGGTGTCTCGGCGGTCCACAGGCTCGGCGTGTCGGCCAAGGGCAGAGGGACGGTGGCTTGGAGGGTCTGGCCCGGCGCGGCATCGGGAAGGATGATCGGTTCGTCGATGTGTTGCAGCGCCAGCTGGGTGCCCGCCTCGTCACGAATCGTGAACCGGACGCGTAGCCCGGTGACCGTCCGGTCAGACTGGTTGGCGATACGCAAATGGGCGTTAGCAGTAGCGTGGCGCAGGTCGTCGCTGAGGTCGGTGTCGACATGCAGGCGCGCGAGGTTGACCGTGGGCAGCGCCTGAAGATAGACCGGGCGGTTGATCCCCCCCAGCTCTCTGCGCGACCAGTAGGTGGTCAGCGTTTTTTCGATCGTCAGCAGCAATTGGTTTGAGAGGCCGAAACGGATGTGGTCGGTGATGTCGAACTCGCTGGGCAGTGTGGCGATCTCGTTTTCGCCTGCGGGTTGGCCGTTGATCCAGAGACGGGTCAGGCCGTCGATCCCCTCAAAGCGCAGCACAACCCGGTGGCCGCGCCAGTGGTCGGGTACGGTGAAGGTCCGCCGGTAAGCGACAGGGACCCCCATCTCTTTGTGCATCTTGCCGAGTCCCTGCAAAGCGGGATGTCCGGGGACAGTGATGGGTTGCCAGTTGTCGATGCTGGCGGCGTCGCCGTCAAATCCCTCGGGCACGTCGCGAGCAAAACCCCATTGCCCGGCAAGCTGAATTCGGCTGTCGGGCAGTCGGTGTACCGACACATCGCGGGGCGTAAGCCGAACATAGGGTAGCACGCCGGTGATGCGATCTTTGAGCGCGAGGGGAGTCGTGGGGGGTTGTGTCGTCGCGGCTTGAGGTACCGGGTAGTCAGAGCGATTGCTGGGGTCGCCTTCGATGACGCCTTGGGCGAAGGCCGATACGTGGGTGATGCAGAGAATTAGCCAGGCATGCCATACGATGTGAGTGAGACAGACGGTGCGTTCGGGCCGGCGTGTCATGTTCGTGTCCTTTGCACAAGTGCGGGTCGACGCCTTCGTAGGCCGTCGACGGATCTGTGGGCAGCCATAGGCCACGGCACAGGCTTGAATGCTGCGGTTGTATTTAGAGCGCCTAACAAAATGGCATGTCCGTTGCTTCTGGGAAGACCATCTT
>CAZJCN010000162.1:0-6142 GCA_964544195.1 uncultured Phycisphaeraceae bacterium
TCAGGTCGGCCTGCCGGGGGCTGAACCGCATGACCTCCGCGCCGAAACGGGCCAGGTCGTACCGGCTGGAGGCCGTAGCCATCAGCTCGATCCCGCAACACGCGGTCGCAAACGGGATCGGCCAGATCGCCGAACGCCGGGCCCAGTTGATGACCTTCTGGATCTGTGTCGTGAAGATGCTGTCAGTCGGTAATGCGGCTTCGATACCCATGTTCAGGTCCGGTACGCGTATGGTTGTCCTTGTGGATTCGGCTTCATGGCCCGCCCATGGCATTATCGGCTCCAAGGCCCAGCCTATCCATGATTCCGGCTCATCTTAGGCGATCTCCACAGCCAAGTAAACGTCCTGCCAAACCCGCCCCGTCGGGGTCGAGTCGGGGGGGTGGGCTGGCCGATGTTGATACCTATGACGATTGAATCGCCCATCCCGTTTGTCCTGCCGGAAAACGACCTGATTCCGGAGGTGGCGACGAAGCTGGTGGTGTTCTCGGACGACTGGGGACGCCATCCCTCGAGCTGTCAGCACTTGGTCCGGGAACTGGTGCCCGGGTACGAGGTGACGTGGGTCAACACGGTCGGCACGCGTCGGCCGGGAATCAATCTCGCCGACCTGAGACGTGCCGCAGGCAAACTGGCGTCGTGGACCGGGCGGGCACGTCAGCAGGAAACGGCCCGTCTCCCCGCCGGCTTGAGCGTGATCAATCCGATCATGTGGCCCGGGTTTCGTCAGCCTTGGCAGCGTCGGCTCAATGCATGGTCCGTGTCACGAGCCGTCAACGAAGCGCTGGGGCCTCGCCGCGACGAACGCCGTGTGGCCGTCACCACGCTCCCGATCACCGCGGACCTGGTCGGTCGGCTGGATGTGGATCGCTGGGTCTATTACTGCGTGGACGATTTCTCGGTCTGGCCCGGACTGGACAGCGAGGTGATGCAGTCGATGGAGCGTGAGCTGGTCCAGCGTGTGGACGCGGTCGTGGCGGTGTCACCGACACTGCAGGAACGTATCGCCACGAGGGGCCGACGGTCCACACTGCTGACCCACGGCATCAATCCGGCACACTGGCGTGGCGAAACTTCCGATCATGCAGCCCCCACGAGGATGCCCCATCTGCCCGGCCCGGTTGCGTTGTTCTGGGGATTGATTGATCGCCGATTGGACACGATGTGGTGTGTCGAACTGGCCGAGGCTTTACGAAAGCAGGGCGGGGCGTTGGTGCTGGCCGGCCCGTGCCAGTCGCATAATCCGGTATTGTCCGCGAACCCGGGGATCGAGTTGGTCGGGCCTGTGTCCTACGAACACCTGCCGGCGTGGGCATCACGTGCCGACGTGTTAGTGATGCCTTACATCGATGCCCCGGTGACCCGTGCGATGCAGCCGTTGAAATTCAAGGAATACCTCGCGACGGGTAAGCCGGTCGTGGCACGCAGACTCCCGGCCACCGAGGCCTGGCATTACGCCGCGGACCTGGCGGACGACGTGGACGGCTTCGTCTCGCTGGTGCTTGGCCGATGGCGTCACGGCCTGACCCCCGGGCAGCGCTATGCTCGGCTCAGACTTGAACATGAAACCTGGACAAACAAGGCCAAAGAGTTTTCCTTGATCCTTCAGATGAAGGGTGAACCGATCGATTCGGCCCGTTCGTTGCGAGAGGCGGCGTGACAACAGAAAAACCAACAACAAGTACGCGGATCATCAAACGGTTGTTAGCGATAACCGGAACGGTCGGCGCCTTGCCAGCGATCCTGGGTTACCTCGTGTTGCGGCCGATCCTCGGTCGTGAACGCGCTTTTTCATTGGCTGGCGAACGTGTCGCAATGTGGCCGGGCCTGCTGGGGCTTTACGTTCGCCAAGGGTTTTATCGTTGGACCACGGCCGGCGTGGGGCGCGATGCCTGCATCGGCTTCATGTCCGTGTTCAGCAAGCCCGATGCCCGACTGGGCGATCGCGTCTATATCGGACGCTTCTGTTCGATCGGGTGGGCGGAGATCGAAGATGACGTCATGTTGGCTGACCGTGTGCAGGTGTTGTCCGGCCGGCACCAGCACGGACGAGGATCGGATCAGGGGCAGGCCTTGAGAGATAACCCGCAGGCCTACCAGCGGGTGCGGATCGGACGAGGGGCCTGGATCGGGTCGGGGGCTGTGGTGATGGCTGATGTGGGCGAAGGAGCCGTCGTCGCTGCTGGGGCGGTCGTGGTTAAGCCGGTTCCTGCCTATGCCCGGGTGGGAGGGGTTCCAGCCAAACCCTTGACGCCAGGCGATGCCGGTTGCAGACCTCCTGATACACTGGCGGCCTGATCGGCGTCCGATAGCGGGCTGATTTCCACACTTCAACGAAGTTAATCACACCTTATCCATATGACTGCCGATACTTACGGTACGTTGAGCTGCGCCGATCAGGCCGTGGAGCAGGAAACAGTCGATGACGCATATCCGGGTCATTCATCACTTTGACAAGCCGACAGCCGATCGGCTGCGCGATTACCTCGCGTCGGCTTCGGCTGAGTCCGGGGTGTGTGGCGAGCATGATCCGCGTTGGTTGAGCGTGTTGCGAGAGGCGCTCGGACACCGGACGCTTGCCCTGTTGGCGACGGACGACACGGAAGGCCGGATCACCGGTTATCTACCCTTGGCGCTGCTGACCAGTCGCTTGTTTGGCAGGTTCCTTGTCAGCCTGCCTTATCTGAATCGGGCCGGGATCGTGGCGGAAGACGCATCGACACGTGACGCTCTGCTTCGGCAGGCGGCAGACCTCGCGGACCGGTTCAAGGTGCAATACCTCGAACTGCGCCATCATACGAATACATTCCACCACGAACTGATTTCACAGAACCGTGACGACAAGGTGCGCATGATGCTGGACCTGCCGGCTTCGGTTGAAGACCTCTGGTCGGCGTACAGCGCGAAGGTGCGAAACCAGGTCCGCAAGGGAGACAAGGCCGATCTGCGTATCCGTTTCGGTCGGCACGAACTGTTGGACGGCTTCTACCATGTATTCGCAACCAACATGCGCGATCTGGGCACGCCTGTTTATCCCATTCGATTGTTCTCCGCCATTTTGGATGCGTTCCCGAACGATGCGGAACTGATCGAAGTGACACACGACGGCGAGCCGGTGGCCGGGGCGCTGCTGCTGCATCAGACTACAGCGGGTGTCATGGAGACACAGGTACCCTCTGCGAGCAGCCTTCGCTCCGCCAAGCATACCAACGCCAACATGTGGATGTATCACCACCTGCTGCAACGCGCCATCGAGCGGGGGGCGCAACGCTTCGACTTCGGGCGATCCAGCCCGGATTCGGGGACGTACCGGTTCAAGAGGCAGTGGGGCGCGGTTCCGCTGTCGACGACCTGGCAATATTATGTGCGCTATGGTGATATCAGCACGGTCCGTCCGGACAACCCGCGGTATCAGCGCCGTATCGCCACATGGCAGAAGCTGCCGGTGTGGGTGACACGTCTGGTCGGGCCTACGATCGTCAAGGGGATCCCGTGAGTCAGTCCGAAACCATTAACGATCAACCACCGAGCTCAAACCGGCTGGGAACAACAGTCGCGTTGGGGCTGGTCGTCACCACGGCGTTGATCGTTGCCGCCTGGTTCGGCACGTTTCAGCGGGTCTGGATCCAATGGTTTCCGGCATGGTGGATGCGTGACCTGCCGTTGTTGGATCGACTGACGGGAGGGGATTCGTATTACACCCATGGCCCGATCGTGCCGGTGGTGTCGCTGCTTGTCGCGATTTACATCTACAGCCGAGTCGGCCTGCCGACTGAACGGACGAGGGTTACCACGGCGGTGGGTTGGCTGGTGTTTCTGTTCTTTCTCGGGACACACCTGCTGTTCACCTATGCCAGCGTGACGTTTGCGTCAGGTTTCTCGTTGCTGGGTGTGTTGGCGGGCTTGCTCCTGATCTGGGGCGGGCGGCCGATGCTCAAGGCCTACGCGCTTCCTGTTGCCCTGCTTTTTTTCATGATCCCGCTGCCGTTGACGTGGATCGACGGGATCAATTTCGGGTTGAAACTCTTTGCCACCCGGGCGGCGCTGTGGCTGGCGATCCATGTATTCAAGGTTCCGGCGGTGGTGGACGGCAGCTTTGTCCTGTTATCGCCGGACGCGTCGGGCGTACCCAAAACACTGGTGATCGAAAACGTCTGCGGCGGGTTGAGGAGCATCATCGCGCTGACCTATTTCGCGGCGTTGTTCGCGGCGTTGTGTCGGGCCAAGGGTGGCTGGCGATGGGTGTTGCTGGTGCTGGCATTCCCGGTGGCGATCGCGAGCAACGTGGTACGGATCACCTCGCTGATCGTGGCGGCGCATCACCTTGGGACCGAGGCGGCGGGTGAGCACGGCTGGTTCCATGACCTGTCGGGCATCCTCGTATTCGGGTTGGCGCTGGCGTTCATGTTCCTGATCGAGTCGGGCATCCTGCTGGTGGGGCATGTGCTGAAGCGCGACTGGTCGGACGCCCGACTGCTGGGTTACCTGGGAAAGATCCCTACGACAGCTTATACCAGGCCGCGTCTGGCTCATCCCGGGGCGATGATCGTGCTGGCGGTGGCTGCCGCGCTGTGTACCTACTGGAACTTCAGGCCGGAACCCGCGCCGATGGGCGGTGTCGCTACAAAGGCGATCCCCGAGTCGATCACATTAAACCAGACACGCTACACCGGTGAATCACTGAAGCTCGACGACAAGGTGTTGGCCATCCTGGAAACCGACGATTATGTCTATCGCCGATACATCCCCGAGAACGGCCGAGGCCCGCACTTCGATCTGCTGATCGTCTTCAGCAAGAACAACCGTCGAGGCACACACTCGCCCGAGCTGTGTATCCAGGGCAGCGGCGAAAGGATCCTGGACAAAGGCCCGGTTCGGATCACGACCGAGCAGCCGATCAACGGCCGATCGGAGTTCGAAATGCGCAAGGTCCTGAGTCAGGACAACCGGCGAAGCGTCTATTACCTGTACGTGTTCAAGTGCGGGGATCGGTATACGACGAACTACACCTTGCAGCAGGCATCGATACTGCTGGCGGGTCTGTTCAATCGTGACGCCACCGGGGCACTGATCCGCCTGACGGTGCCGCTTGAGAAAGACGACCTCGAAGGCGCTCGTCGGCTGGCTCATGAAGCGGCAGCGAAACTGATGCCGTTGATCGACGAAAAACTACCCTGAGTTGCTGTCATCTGAACACGCGACTCAGCGGGCATAAGGTTAGCCATGAAACATTCATGTCAATCAATACGTTCGAGCCAGACACTGCGTTGGATGATGCTGTGGCCGTTGCTTGTCGGCCTGCTTGTGACGGTGCTGACGGGCTGTGGTGAGAGCAGCGAACTGAAGCTGGAGCAGGCGAGGATCGCGTTGGCGAGTAACAAGCCGGAGCGGGCCATCGGACTGGCGGACGCGGTGTTGGCCGATGATCCGGATAATGCCGAGGCCCAACTGATCCAGGCCAGGGCCCAGATCGCGCTGGACCGACTCGGACCGGCTCGCCTGACACTCGACCGTCTCAACAAAAGACACCCGGACGACCTCCGCATCACGCTGGCGCTGCTCGACTGGGCGCACAAGGCGATGGATGATGCGCTGAGCAACACCGCTTTCGCCATCAACGCCGAGAAGCAGAACCAATATGAGGAGGCCTACCGGGTTGCGACTGAGCAACTGCGGAAATTAGCCGACCAGTCCGACCGTCAGGTGGAGCTGGCGTATCGGCAGTCCCTGTTACATCAGAACGAGCTGAAGCACGCCCGCCTGATGATCACGCACACCCGGCGAATGATCGAGGAGTACGGCTCCGATGCCGCGGCCACCCCGGATCACCCGGATGAATCGGCCTCCTCTGAAGAAGTATCGGAAACCTATGCCCAGCAATTGGACAGGTTTCTACAAGAGGAAGCCGATGCCTTGGATCGCCTGTTGGCCGGGCTGGAAAGTGTGCTAAAGCAGGAGCCGAATCATGCCCCGGCGGCCTACCTGTTCATGAAGACCGCTGCAGAGGAAGGGCAGTGGGGGCGTCTGATGGAGCAGGCACGCAGATGGTCCGAGGGTACCGACTTACCCGTGCCGATCGCGCAGCGTGTGGTGACTTACCTGCTTGCGGCTCCGGATGACACGATGGCGTTGGCGGATCGGA
>CAZJCN010000163.1:0-6098 GCA_964544195.1 uncultured Phycisphaeraceae bacterium
GGCTTCCATTCCTACGAGTCGTAATACTCGCCATCTTCTGGCCCTTTCAATGAGAGGATATGTCATACTATATTATGCGATCCGGCTGGGTACAGGGGGGGGCTTTCGGCCACCCCCTAAACACATGATGACGTGTTACCTATGTAACCCGTGTGTTTTTTTTCGACGCTTGACGGGTCGGTGTGACGCGCGCAGTTCCAGCTTTTCAACCCGCCCTCCCCGTCGGCGGTTGCAAGCGGATGCGTGAACCGGGTGAGTTCAGAGGCAAGCGCCGCAGCCGAAGTCCGGCCGGTGTCGGGGTTGTTTGGGGGCGAGCTTGTCTTGTTTTCCGTGCGTCGCAAGCCAGCCGTTCGCCAAGTCGGCGCAGTTGCTCACCGGCCTGTTTGACCTCGCTGGCCGTCATCGGTCGCCGGTGTCGCGGTAGGGGGGTGGTATCTACGGTCGACTCGTCTGCGCGGCGCAGCTTGGCGTTGAATTTACCCGGATTTCCCAGATGGCCTGTGCGTTTCTATATAGCACCCCGCCTGTTCACCCTGTAAAATGCGAGCGGTTCGCACCTCCCACCCTCACATAAGGGCACAACCCCATGGGTGAAGCACGCACGGACGCGTTACGGGTCGGTTTTGACCGCGCCATCAAGCTCCGGTTTCACGGGGCGAAGGTCAGTTCGGACGCCGGCCTGTTCCCGTATCGCGACCTCGACGAAGCGACACAACTGACCGAATCGGGGGCCTCGCATCTGTTCGACTTCCGCACGGGGACGAACATCCAACACAGCATGGCGGCGCTGCTGCGCCAGTCGATCTACAGCCGACTTGCAGGATACGAGGATGTCAACGACGCCCAGCGGTTGAGCGTCGATCCGGTGATGCGTCACGTGATCGGCGGGCGGGCTTCCAGGAAGCAGGCCGCCTCCATCAGCCAGGTAAGCCGCTTCGAGACCGACGTGCTGACTTACCCGAACAACCTTGCAACGCTAATGCACATGCCCGGCCAATGGGTGGACCTGATCCGTCAGCACCGCCCGATCCGCAAGCTCATTCTCGACATGGACAGCTCGGTCAGTGAGACCTACGGCGATCAGGAAGGCACGGCGTACAACGGCCACTTCGGCTGCGACTGCTACCACCCGCTGTTCGTGTTCAATCAGGACGGGGATGTCGAGTACGCCAAGCTACGTCCCGGCAACGTCGCCAGCGCCGACGACTGGCACTCCGTTCTCGAACCGGTGATCGAACGCTATCGCCAACTCGACGTGCCGAAGTTCTTCCGGGGCTATGCGGCGTTCGCCATCCCCGAGTTGTATGAGCTACTCGAAGCCGAAGGCTACCGGTATGCCATCCGCCTCAAGGCCAACCCCAATCTTGAGCGGCAGATCAAGCACCTGCTGACCCGCCCGGTAGGAAGACCCCCGAACAAGCCCCAGCGGTTCTACCACAGCTTCACATATCAGGCCCAGTCGTGGGATACACCTCGACGTGTGGCGGTCAAGGTCGAATGGCACCGGAGCGAACTGTTCCCGCGTGTCGGCTTCATCGTCACCAACCTCGACATCAGCGCGTCGAACGTGGTGAACTTCTACAACCAGCGCGGCACCGCCGAGTAGTGGATCAAGGAGGGCAAGTACGCGGTGCGCTGGACCCGGCTGTCCTGCCACGGCTTCGACGCCAACCAGGTCCGGCTTCAACTTCACGTGCTGTCGTATAACCTGGGCAACTTCCTGCGTAGGCTTGCGCTGCCGGCGAGCGTCAAGCACTGGACGCTGACCACGCTGCGGGACTAGCTGATCAAGATCGGGGCGAAGATGGTCCGCCACGCCCGGTACGTCACGTTCCAACTAGCAGAAGTAGCCATCCCCCGACGGCTGTACCGGACGATCCTCAAGCGGATACGCCGGTTTGCTGCGCTCAGGCCGAGGGCGGCACCGATATGACGGGATGGATGGTGAGACAGAGATACACGGGAAGACAGGATACCGGTGTCAGTCTGGTTAAACCTCGCCATTCTTGGCTACCCGGGTAGTTAGAGCGGCGATTCGAGGGCCGATTCAGGAGCCGATGCGGTGAGAATCAGGCTAAATGGTCTTGTAGTCTTTGCAAGAAGCGTTACATTGGTGTCATAGTGCCCCGGCGTAGCCGGGCAGAGGTCATATGGGAAATGTCGGATAATGGGACCATGCGGTCTCATATCTAAACGGCCGTGCGGGAGGTCTTGGGTATGGCCGGCAAAAACACAATGTCTGTGGGAACCCACCTCTGCATGACGACCTGTGCGCTTTTCTGTGTCTTCGCCTTAGCGCCGCAGCCAGCACGTGCCATTAGCATCAATCTCATCTATGACGAGAGTGTCCCCGACCGTTTTCACTCCACCCTCTTCCTTGCAGCAAATCGCTTGGCGAACTGGATTGCGGATGTCCAGACCGGGGACGCGAATACATTGGAAATCCTGGTCCGCTATGAAGACCTGTCGAGCAGTGGGTCCAAAGCACAGTACTCGACAAATTGGATTGACTTCCACGGCACATCCCCAAGCTTACATTACTGCCGTCCCAATACATGGCGGCAACTGGCGTTGATAAGGAGTATATCGACGGCACTATCACAATCGGCAGTCAGTACGACGAGATTTGGTATGCGCCCAATACCATCCCATCGGGGATCCCACCAGCCGGCACATTCGATTTACGGACGACTTTTTTACATGAATTGAGCCATGCGTTGGGTATGGCAGACGGGTATTTTTATGACGCCGGTGACCCCGAAAGCAGTCGATGGGGATACCCGGATGGAATTTTCTTCCCTTCCTACCACCTCACCAAGTGGGACACCTTCCTTCGGAACGAAGGGGGAGGATCGCCTCCAATCCCCGGTGTGAACAATTCTGTAGATGGCATCGATGAGATAGCCCCGGTGGTGTTCACAGGGCCATCAGCTCGAAGTGCGTATGGGGATGATGTGCCAGTATTCTCCCCGTCAACTTTCGCTGATGGCAGCAGTCTGGCTCATACTGACCCTGACGATGAGTTTGACTTCGGACAAGCCCTTACCGACCCCCTATACCGGAACTGGACACACGCGTCTGGGACTATGGGACTTCGAAGTCGGCATATTCAGTGATCTTGGATGGACAATAAACAATCCTGCTGTGGTCCACGCCTCAGGGTATGACGGACCTTACGGCGATGGCTCGTCATGGCACAACGGCTCATCATGGAACGAGGGTCTGCCGCCGACGGACGGCGTAATCGATAACGTAGTTCTCGGTGACACGGGTAATCCGTACATGATCAGTTTGAAAAAGCCCGCTGTTACAGAATACTTGACTGTTGACGGAGCTTTGGCCGCTCAAGCTGAACTAGAAGTACTGTCATCACTTCGAGTACTCCGGAGCAATTTCTTTATTGGTGATTCCCTCGGATCAGCCGGGCGGGTAACCGTAACGGAGGCCGGTTACCTAGACACCAGTTCCGCCAAGATTGGGGTCCAGCAAGGTTCAAACGGAACTGTCGTCGTATCCGGCGATGATGCACGTTGGGAGTGTCGAGGTCTAGATGTCGGCGAGTTGGGACATGCTCTACTGCAAATCGACGATGGGGCTACTGTCAACAATGCGTGGATTGATGTTGGCCTCAATGGTGTCATATCGATTACCGACCCGGGCTCTACACTCCAAAGTACATCGAGCATCTGGATGGACGGTGTATTGAGTCTGTCAAATGGTGCCAAACTGTCAAACATCTCTCTAACAGCCTCTATTGATTTAATAGTTGATAGTGAAGGATTTGACAAAGGTATTGTGACCGTGTCTGGAATTGGTTCTGAACTTGAGGCCAATGGATTCTATGTAGCTCATAATCTCAATGGGGCGTTGGAAGTACGCGATAGAGGTAATGTCATTACAAACCGTTCGTATATCGCATCAGGAGTTGGCGGCTCCGCGTCAGCCTTGGTGGATGGCAATGGCGCCAGTTGGACCACCGCTCGCATACTGCAGGTCGGCGCGTATTGGTGGGAGAGCCTAAACCCCTCGCCTACTGCTGCGGACCTAGATCGGGGAACAGCCCTTCTTACTGTTACTACTGGAGGCTATGTATCGGCCGAATCAATCATTGTGGGATTCCATGGAACGTTAGCCGGAGACGGGGTCCTGGAAGTCGCAGACATGGAATCCGTGCGCAATTGGGGAACTATCGAACCGGGATCGGGTAACGACACGGGCACACTTCAATTCATTGGCAATTACATTCAAGAGGCCAATGGTCGTCTTGAAATCGAAATTGCTAGCCCACTCCACATAGATCAGTTCGATGTGACCGGAGACATTCATTTGGATGGGGTGCTTAATGTTCACATCTTGGGTAGTTACGCACCGCAAGTAGGATCTAGTTTTACTGTCCTGATCTTCGGTGGCTCAAGAGTGTCAACCTTCAGCGATCTGGCTTTTCCCACAATTGATGGCATCGGATTCGGTCTGTCCTACGAGACCGGATCGGTCGTACTAGATACCTACATGGCTGGGGATCTGAATGGTGACGGTTTCGTCGGGATCGCGGACCTAAACATCGTGCTGGGCGACTGGAACTCGACCACATTCGCCGGGGACTGGTCTGCAGGGGACTTATCAGGCGATGGGTTCATCGGCATCGAAGACCTCAACCTAGTCCTCGGCAACTGGAACGCCGGCACACCGCCGGCTTCGCCCGCACCCGAACCCACCACCGCGGCCCTGATGCTCGCAGGCGTAGCGGCCCTTACACGTAGGATGCGAGGGGGCTGGCCATGCTGACGCGGCGTACGCTCGGCCATTTCGTTGCATTCACTATCGCCCTGGCCGTCCTGTTCGAAAACCAAGTTCCACGCAAGACGAGTGATAGCAGCTCTTTGAAAAGTGAATGATCTTACGATGAAGTTCCGCTGGGCAGCCCTGATGAGTCGATCGAAAGGCTCGGGCTAGAGTGAGGCGCACCAACCGCGCCATGATGAGTTGTGATTGAGGTGTTGCAAGTAGCTGCCGTCAAGGAATAGCCTTCAAGCGGCCTTGGGTAGTAGTGTTTCAGCAGTCCGCCGAGTCGCTCTTCGCAAGCGATCTCCCCTTATCATCACCGGCATCGAGTCCATCAGGAAACAACAGATATTTTCGATACTAGCCACGAAGAACCGTGGAATGCCCACGATCATTCGTTTGAGACCTTCCTCGATCGTGGCCAGCAATAATTCCATAGTGCCGCGGTCTGTAGTCTGGAGAACTGTTTTCCCCTTGGTATCAGGACCGCTTGAACTTTCCGACGTGTCTTGACGGTCACCCTGCCATACATCCGAATCATTCACCACAAATACATTTTTACAGATGACACAATTAGCCTTGTTACCCATCGCCTCATCAGGTAGTTCCAGCGCATTCATACAACTCGGGCATCTGATATTGAGTGTCATCGGACAATGCCCCTTATGATTGCGGCACCGTTGTGGGCTTGCAGAATGCGTATAACATGCGACTGAATAACATGATATTAATGCTAAGCAGGACTTACATCAGGAGTGCTATTGCTTTCCCGTTCAATAGCCGCCAATTTCTCAGTTCTGAGTTGCTTAAGGCCGTCCTGGATATACGCAAGCACAATAATCCAGGCCACAGCACCAAGGGCAAGATAAGAAGCGTGGAACGGCAGCAACCCATGTACGGGCAGGTTCCACGCCATATGCAGAACAACCGCAATCAAAAACACCCGGAGGAAGCGCAGGTCGACCAACATCTCAAGCGAGAATCGCCGATCACCCTTTACTTTCCATAATGCCGCTCCACATATACCGGACCATACGATATGCGCACACGGTGATAACAAGCCGCGGGTAGTGATCACTTCAGACATGGCGTGGTCACCGTATTCAAGGAGGAACGCAAATGCGTAACCTGCAGATTCAAAGGCAGCTGGCCCCCTCCTAAAAACTTGATCCAGGGAATATGAGAGAATCCAGCCGGCCCCGGGCCGGAAAGGATTCCTCGATGAAGAAGCGACACAGTGCCGAGCAGATCGTGGCCAAGCTCCGCCAAGCGGATATTGAACTGGGCAAAGGGTTGAAGGTGCCTGAGGTCTGCAA
>CAZJCN010000164.1:0-6097 GCA_964544195.1 uncultured Phycisphaeraceae bacterium
TATGAAAGACCGTCGGGACAACCCGAACAATCCCCCCGGCCGGGATCAGGCCCTGCAACGTTTCAAAGACGAGGCCTACCCGCTCCTGCCGGACCTGTTGCGGGTCGCCCACATCCTCACCGGCGACATACACCGCGCCGAGGATTTGGTACAGGAAGCCATGTTGCGCGCCGTCAGACATATCGAAACCTACCAGCCCGGCACACACATGAAAGCCTGGCTCATGACCATCCTCCGCCGTGCCCACATCGACCTGTACCGCAAAGACCAGCGTCGGCCTGACGCCGATTCTCTCGATGCCCTGCAACACGACCCCAAAGCCCCGGCTACGGAAGAAGCCGACCTCGCTTGGGAGCGTCCCGATGAACTGCTCGAACGCATCGACGATCCCACACTCATCCGGGCCCTGCAATCGCTGCCCGATCCGATGCGCTGGGTGCTGCTGCTGGTTGATGTCGAGCAGATGGCCGTCAACGAAGCCGCCGCCGCGCTCGACGTCCCGCCCGGCACGGTCAAGTCACGCGCCAGTCGTGCCCGTGCGATGCTCCGACAGCGCCTTCTGCCGATCGCGAAGGAAAAAGGCTGGGTGACACACTCGGCAGGAAACTGATCATGGACCCGCTGCAACGCGAACAACTCGACGCCGCCACCGCCAAACGCCTGGCAAAACTCGCTCGGTCAGCGCCCGATGTCTCCGCGCTCAAGCAGAAGCTCGACGCCGCCCTCGACGAAGCCCAGCACGCATCCGACGTCGGGCGCAGCCACCCGCCCCGCGCTTATCCGTTCCACCGATACCTGAAACCGATCGCCAGCCTTGCCGCCGTGCTGGCGCTGACCATCACCGCGCTTCTGCTCGTCAACCTCAACTCCCCCAGCGCCACCGCCGCCGCCATCGACCTCGTGCAACTGCACCGTGACCTCGCCGCCGGCCGGATCGCCATGGTCCCCGTCCAGTCCGCCGACCAGGCCAACCGGTGGATCGCCTCCCAGCAAGCCGACGCCCCCGCGCTGCCAAAATCCATCAACGCCGACTCCGTCCGCTCCTGCTGCCTCGCCGATGTCCACGGCAAACTCGTCGCCGTCGCCCTCATCCGCCACGACCAGGCCGACGTCACCCTCGTCGTCGCCGAAGCCCCCGGCTTCGCCGTCCCCATGGGCAAAACCTACCAGATCCACAACCGAACCCTCCACGCCCACGAGATCGACGGCATCAACATGGTCATGACCAGCCGGGACAACCGCTGGCTCTGTGTCATGGGTGACCTCGATCAGGACTCCCTCGCCGACCTCGCCGCTCAGATCGAGTTCTGACCCGACACCCGCCTGTCCGTTGGTGTGAACTCCTGGCCGGGTGTCATCGTACTGATACATGGAACGGGCAGACCCGCCCGGTTATAATCACACCGCTCTTTGACAACTGGGGCCGACTGGTATCGACCGGACAGGGAAGGCTTTCGGTGGCACGCCGGGGCGCACGTGAGTTACCCGTTATCAAACGTGCACCACTATAAATGCCAACGATAATCCTATCGCTGGTCGCATCGGCTTCGCGCCGGCGCGCATGGCTGCCTGATAGCAGCCGAGTCCGATGACGGAGTGTCTGCGGCCGTCATCGGGCTACGATCAGCAGACTCGTCCAATGGGGGCGTCTTAGCCCCGGCGGATTAAACCTCACTGAGACTGCGGGCCACGGCAGGGTGCTCATGCCCGACCGTGACCCGAGATCAAATCATGAGCTAAGCGTGTAGAGGCCGACTGCTGACTGTCACGGCACGGGGGTTCGACTCCCCCCGGCTCCACATTTGATACTAGCCGTTACTTTTCATAAGTAACGGCTTTTTTTATGCTTACGGTTAATTTCGACACTTATGCCTAGAGTCGGAAATAGCTCAAATCGGCTATAATGATACTTAAGAGGGGTTACGGTTGATACTTTTTTGTATGAAAGTTGATACTCCGCGATGTATTTTGAGCCGAAACCTACCCCGATTCAGGACACCTATCTTTGACTAAAATCAGCAGCTACAAAGGCCGTTATCACCGCACCGTCGGCAAGTTCATCAACAGCAGTGGGAAGCTCGCCCGTAAGAAATTCTTACTTGGCACCGACGAGGCGGCAGCCCGCCGCAAGGTCGAGCGGCTTGAGCTTCTATGGGCCGAGGTAAAGCTTAGGCATCAGCAGTACCGCCAGGATAAGGCGAGATACGGCCTTAACTATCAAGGCACTTATAACCGGCTTGACGGCACCTGCGAACAGGGCCCCATGCCCGCCGAAGCAGTATGGGATGCAGAGGCCCTAGCGGTTGCCGATGCAATCTGTAAAGAACAGCCGTCTATCACAGTCCCGCATCTGACGCGGGAGCTCGGCGACGGGCGACGGGTAGGCGAGGGGGCCGAGGTCTACCTAGAACGTCTTGCCAGCTTGCAGGCGGATTATAAAAATATCACGTTTATCGCTGACCCTGCCGCATACGGCCAAGCACAAGCAAAGGTCATAAAGCAGGTAGAGCAGCTCGGACACGAGGCCGCGAAGCTATCCAGGTTGGCGAGCACCGATGTCACTTGGGCCCCCGGTGGCATGTTGCACGAGGCATACGACGCATATATCAAATGGCTACACTCCAAGTACACCCGCGACGGCAAACTGACAGACAACGGCGAGAAATTAGTCAGCGCTACCAAGCGTCTTAAAGCCGCGTCGCCTGATATGCCGCTTGATCGCTTGGGCCATGACGCTATGGAAGAACTGGCGTGGTATTGGTATCAGCGCCCCAAGGCCAAGCGTCCCGACGGCACCGAGTACGACAAGCCCATAAGCATCAGCACCGTAGAGAATATGATTAAGCTTTTACGGCGTTTCCTTATGTGGCTGAATAACACCGACGCTTACACTTGGCAGACCACGGAACATAACATCAGGACCGCCACCAAAGGCCACCGGCTGCAAGACCTGTTAACCGAGGCCGAAAAGAAACAGGCAGCAGCGGGTCCGGAATCGTGGACCCGTGACGAGTTAATTACGCTCTACCAGCACGCCACCGACCGCGAGCGGGTCTATATGCTCATGGGCCTGAACGCCGGGTTTGCTCAAAGTGAACTAGTCCACCTAGACCATAACGAACTAGACGTTGATGGCGACCCGCCGCTATTGTCTTACATGCGTCATAAGACGGGACGCAAAGGCGGAGCTAAGCTATGGCCCGAGACCGTTAAGGCGATCCGTTGGATCTACGCAGAGCAATCGGGTAAGGGGAGCGGCCGGGCAATCCTGAAAGCGGGCGGTGGGCAGTTAGACGCACAGGCTATTAGCAATTCTTGGATCAAGTTACTAGATCGCGTACAACAGTCAGATCCTGACTTTAGGCGATTGCCGTTTAAGTTCCTGCGTAAGACGGCGGCGCAATTGCTACAAGATCAGGGCAACGCGGACAGCGAGACAATCGCTATCATGGAGGCCCGCGCCAAGTGGACCGGACACGACAAACAGGCCGACCGTTATTACCGCCGGAAGCTCGACCGGGTATATGCCGCTAACGATAAAGTCCACACATACCTAGCCCCTATGTTTGCGGTTGCACCAGACGCCTTTACCAAGTCACGTAAAAAGGGCGGCGGTAATATCTCGGCCGAGTTGATCAAGCGTATTCACGACGAGTACGCGAAGTGCGGCAACAAAACCAAGGTCGCCAAGCGGCTAAATATTAGCCGCCAAACCGTCCACAGGCACCTAAGTAAACAAACGCCCCGCCAGCATTAAGCCTGCGGGAGTGCTTCCGGGGGTTAGGTTGCCTAGCTGCATTTTTATATCACGGGGGTGAATGCCAAGCATTTGCCGTCGGTTGAACCAAGGTTTTGATCATATCGTGTGGCAATCACACCGCCAGTTCACTGTGCCGGTCCATGAGTTCATACCTTGGGATGTAGCTGTAGTCGCGGTCTTCGTATCGGATGTATTCTTGGCCGGGCTTAAGGGGCCTAAAGTGCTTGTTGAAGTGAAGACGATGACAGTATGTCCGGTAACTCTCGCCGGGCTTGAGCGGAATCTCCGGATCCAAGACGCCCGCATACCGCTCAAGTAGATTGTCTTCAGCTCGCTTCATGATATCTGCTGGCACCTCTAGCCCATATTCTTCAGTTAACGCCAAAGTGCATTCGGCAAGTTCAAGGGGTGTTTTGATAAAGCCACTGAATGCTTTTTCCAGTTGATGCGAGTCCATCTCTGGCTTGAACCGTTTCGCAAGTGACATGTACTTGTTCTTTAGGGCATAAAGGCGGTTTTGGTCATCGAACACAGGATTCCCATCTTTTATGAGCCCGATCTGCCACAGGTACGCCATGAAAGCCATTTCTCGTTCGTAGTCCTGAGCTTCTAATGCTTTCTGATGCTTTGTCTCGGCCTCCTGCTGCACCCGGATCCGCTCGTCCTCTACCGTGGGGATGTAGTTACCCAGTTTCTCTATGAGCACGTTGTAGATCACACCCCCATCGTTCTCGTCCACGTTTGAAGGCATGTTATCGCTGTAGCAGTGACTCAAGGCCTTCATCGCGACCCACGGATGTACTTGGTAATCCCCTCCATTCACGTATGTCAGTCCGTGATCCCTTAAACGCTTAAACTCGTCGCTTTGCCCAAACAACCAGGGCTCGAGCATGGATTGGAAGTAGGTGGCAATAATATTCTGCTTACCTCGGCCCTTCACCGCGCTGTACTTGAACCATCGCTCGATGTTGGCCATGAGGCCTTGGTGTTGCTCGTTGGTGGGGTCGTAGCCGGGGATCTGTGGCCCTCCCGTGACCATACCGGCCTTCAGTCGGATGATGAGGCAGCCCTGCTTGTTCAGTACATTGGTGTCCTGCTCGATGTCCTCGAACTCCGTGCGGATCATGTCTAGGCTGTACCCGTGCTCCCGAGCCAAATTGATGATCGTGTCATGAGAGTTGGGCTTGAAGCCTGATTCGGTCAGCCAGCAAGTCCAATCCCGGACACCAACTCCGTTGTCCCCAAGATCGCAAGGTGGTGAGCTGAGAGTCTCCGTCTCGGGCTCCGAAGGCTCCGGCGAGCACTGCTGTGTTTCAGACGGGGCCTGGCTACATGACGATCCCGTCCACCGGAACTGCTCAAGCAATGTCTTGTCGTATGCCTCACCGCGTACCAGCGCCTTCATCGTCCCGGCAAAGCCCTTGTGCCCGAAGCTCGCCACTAGGTGCTCGATCAGTCGAGTATCTGACAGGTCACCTAACCGGTACTCGTTGCTAGACTGCAGCCCCACCCCCTTGCTGCGGCGTTGCTTCAGCAGGAGCCCGGCATGTGCAAAGCCACGGAGCGTGTAGCTGACGGTACCTTTGTTCAGGCCGGTATCCTTCACAATCCTGGCCTCAGAGGGGAACATGCGATCGCCGTGTTTGAGCATGTAGACCAGCAGCTTGACCTGCGTACCGCTGAGCACGCGGAATAGGGCCGGGTGGAGCAGTTCCGCCCTAAAGGCAGAGTAGCCGGGGGTGAGTTTGGGTTTACTTGATTGCTTAGCCATGATGACCTCGGGCTGGTGCGAGGGCCCGGTACGGATTGCGCAGCCAGCGACGCGGGCCGGTACCCTGGGGGGTGTCGGGATGTTCGATTCGGCAGGACTGGCTGTCGCGGGGCCTGTCGTTGGGGAGAGGTGTTCAGGCATCAGGCCGTGATCCACGCCTCTCTCCATTTAGTTGTAACAGATCCCGAAAATTCGCGTATGGGAGTGGCGTTGACTGGGGCTGGTAATGGTTGCCTGCCGGGGTCGTATAGCCATGACACGACCAGGTCGGGTAGCCAATATCTGTCTGGGGCAGGGGGCCATTACCTGCCTAGATCGGGTACGAAAAAAACCAAAATTAAAAAAATAACAATAAAAAAAACCAACCAACAAGGCGCTACGCCGCCACGGCCTCCGGCCGAACGGCTCCGCGCTGTGGTTGGTTTTTACTTCTTACTTTTTAGAAAGTGGGTATGATTTGACCAACTATATGCCTGTCATTGATGTGCGAGCTGATCTGGACAGGTCGCTGTCTTGACCGTCTATACCACTTGCCTTGTCCATATAGACCGTACTGCATGCCCAGA
>CAZJCN010000165.1:0-5997 GCA_964544195.1 uncultured Phycisphaeraceae bacterium
CGGATGTAGAAGCGTTCAAGGTCCGGGCGGGCACGGTTGACGTCGGAGGGCGGGTCGGTGCGTTGAAGCAGGTCTTCCCAGGATTCGTAGTCGGTACCCCAAGCGTGGTTGAGGGCGTCGATGTTGCGATGGAAGGTCTTGAGGTCGTCGATGAACGCGATCTTGGCGGGCTGATCGGCGGGGCTGGCGAGCGTGGCCAGCGGGAGCGTGGTGACGTCGTTGCCCCAGGCTTTTTCGTTGTCGATGTAGTAACCGATGTTCCACGGGTCGGTGGCTTCAAACTCTCGCTTGGCGATGCTGTCGCGTACCGCTTTTCGGTAGCCGGGGTCGAAGACGTCGGGGAACTGGCCCCAATAGCCGGTGGACCCCTCGAGCATGCGGGCGCCTTCGATCCAGACGTGGGTGGTGTAGGCGGTACGGTGGAGCTTGTAGACGTCGGGGCTGGCCCAGGAGGCGAGGGTATTCAGGCCCCAGCTTCGGAGGCGTTTGTGGGCTATGTCGGCGAAGGCGTCGCGCCAGTTGTCGCCATACTTTCGATGGAGGTTGGCGTTGAAGAAGTTGTAGGTCTTGAACGGGAGCTTGTCGTGATAGAAACCGAAGGGTGCCCAGGTGGCGTTGACCGAGTAGTGCTCGGCCAGCGGGTCGTCGTCATCGGGAAGCCAGGCGAAGTAGTTTTCGCGGTATTCGACGCCGGTGTAATCGAACCAAGGGGCGACGCAATCGACACCGAGTGACCAGAACAACTTGCCTTCAGGATCGACGAACCACCATTGGCCGTTGTGTTTGGTGACGTAGAACGAGCCGGTGGCTTTGAGCTGCGGGCCGTCGGCCCATCCGCCGTACCGGTTGAAGCTTTCCGGGCCGGGGTGCGACGCGAGGTCCTGCTGTTCGATTTCAAGGTGTCGGGCGAGGTCGTCGTCGGACTTGACCTTGTTGGGCCAGTCTCGGTGCATCATCTGGCCATAGCGATCGATGAACGGGAGGAAGGTTGACGAATCGACGACACGGACGCGGTTTTCAGCACGGATGTTACGGATGATGAAAGATTCTTTGTGTTCGGGTCGGACGGAGAAGAGGATGATCTTCTCGACCCGGCTCGGATCGATGCGGGCTTCGCCGGGGACCATGCGCATGCCGACGAGTTTCAGCGGCGGTTGGAGCGCCCAATCGGTGGCGTACAGCCGAAGCACAATGGTTTTGGTCTCACCGGGCGCGATCTCGTCGAGGTTGAAGGTGCGTTTGGAATCGTCATCGTCGGCCCCGGGGTTGTCGGCGCGCAGGCCGAGGAACAGTCGATGTTCGCCGACGTTTTCGACGTCGATGTTGATGAACTGCCACTCGGTGAGGTCCCACAGGCCGTCGGGGGCGTGGAAGGTCACACCGGGATACTGGTTGGTTTCAGGGGTGACGTCGAGCCGAAGCGATGGTCCGGCGGGGTCATCGGGATCGAGCGTGGCGACGACGTCGCTGGAGACAGCGTGGTCGATGTCGAAGCCGGCATCAAGACGAATCAGCGGAAGCGATTCGTTGCCGGTTTCAAGGTAGCGCTCGGGCGCCGCGTGAGGGATGTTGCTGTCGGTCTGAGCCATGACGGTTTGGACAAGGAAACACAAGCAGACAGCAAGACCAGACAAAGCACGAAGCGGGGTTATCATGTCGTTTTCCTGTGCAGGCGGACAGCGGGGGTTTTGCCAACCGGCATCAATCTTCACTGGACCGCTTGGCTTTCCGATAGACGCCGGGTGATCTGAGAATCAGTGTACCAGCTTATTGTTGATTGTCTACAATTTTCTGATTACCAGCATTACTTATTTCTTTTGCTGGACTTATGTATAAGAATGACATTGTGATGACACACGGTGGGGGCCGTGGGGCCCCTCGCCGGATGGGTAGTCAGGCCAGTTAGGCCAACTGAAGCTTGTAACACCAAGCGTGGTTGCCCTTGGCGTATTCGGGGAAAGCCAAATGCAAGCCGCGGCTGTCACGGGACCAGTCGATCGGCCCGGGCGTGCCGAGCAGGGAGACCTCTCGGATCTCACGGTCGAGGTAGGGATACACGTCAGCCAGCATCGTCACGGTGACGCGGTCGGTGGAGGGTCTATCCAACACGGTGAGGAAGAGTGTGTTGCCGTCCTGGCTTCGGGTGAAGCGGATGTCGCGTTCGGTGTAGATCGCTTCCCAGTTTTCGTTGAAGTGGCCGTCGGACTCGAGCTTGGTCGGCCCTTCTTCCGCGATGACCCAAGGGCGGGTGTTGTAAATCGCTTCGCCGTTGACAGACAACCAGTCGCCGATGCCTTCGAGGGTTCTTACCTGATCGTCGGGGATGGACCCGTCGGGCTTGGGGCTGACGGCAAGCAGCAGGCAGCCATTCTTGCTGACGATATCGACAAGCATTTCGATGATGGCCTTGGACGAGCGCGAGGGGGTGGTGTTGTAGTACCAGCCGCCGAGAGGCGTATCGGTCAGCCAAGGGTCTTCCCGGATGACGGTGGACCGGCCTTTTTCGTAGTCAAGGATGCCGGCGGCGGGCGGGAAACAGACGCTGTACTTGATCTTGTAGCTGATCCCGACCTGCTGGTCGCGTTGCTCAGCCATGTTCAACAAGCGGGCGAAGGCCTTGCGTCGGATGCGGTCACTGAGCAGTTCCAGGCCCATGTCGAACCAGATCAGGTCGGGGCTGTATTGTTCGCAGGCTTCTTCGAGTTTCCGGAACCACAGCTCCTCGTACTCCTCGTCCGGGTATTCCTCGAAGCTGTCAGGGTCTTCGTTGAAGACGTGGGGTCGACAGTAGAGGTCTTCGTTGCCGGGGACGCCGCCGTCGTAGTCGTAAGACGCGGCGAAGAACCACCAAGTAAACGCATGGTGGAAGGTCATGACGTACTTCATGCCACGGGCGCGGACAGCCTTCTCCAACTCGCCGCACATATCGACGCCGGCCAATCGTTTGCTGTTCCACCGGCTGACCTGCGAATCCCACATCAGGTAGTTGTCGTGATGCACGGCGATCGGCCCGGCATAACGCGCCCCGGCGCGTTGGAACAGATCGGCCCACTGGTCGGGATCAAACTTTTCGGGCTGGAACAGCTTGAGAAAATCCTTATAGCCGAAGGTGTGCTGATCGCCCCATTTTTCCCGGTGCAACAGGAACTCTTTGGGGGTGGAGGTGTCTGGGAGCGGCGCGTTGGTCCAGTCTCGGTGCCGGGTCTGATACATCGCCCATCCGTACCACTCGGTGGTCTGGTACTGCGTGGCGACGGATGCCGGGCCGAGGTTGGTGTAGATCCCGAACTTGGCGTCCCGGAACCACTCCGGCGTGCGGTGGCGGGCGATCGAAGGCCATTCCTCTTTGTAGACGCGCCTTCCCCGCTCGGGTACGGACTGGTGGATGGTGACATTCACCTCATGCTGACAAGAATCGCTGCCGAATGACATAGGGATCCTCCTCGACCGAACATCTACGACACGCATGGATCACACACGACACTACCCGGCACGATCACACCTCGTGCCGTTACGTCGTGTATTCCGTCGCCTGTTTTGTCCATACCGGAAGCCGTTCTGGCTACCGGTGTGCAATGTTAGAAAAACGAGACATCAAAACGCAATGCTCGATCCTGAAAATAACTCATTTTTGTCTGCCTCATCACGGTGCAGACCATATCCCGTACTAATGAATAATGATTGTGATGCTTATGGGTCAGGAGATGCTGCCGGGCGCCGTACCGGTGGCTGGCCCGGTACGAGGAGTGTGTCCATCGCTTCGGATGCAACGATCCGCCCGACGACCTGACTGTCCCAGTCCATGTAGTTGTTCAGCCCGCCCCGCAGCCAGAGCAACGCGGTGTGATCTTTGTCCCAGATCGGGATGATCGGGCGGAGGTGATCCACGTCGGAGTTCCAGGTGATCGGGGACCATGTCCAGTTCGCGCCGCCGTCGTCGGTCCTGCCGAGGAACAGCTCGTAGTGTTCGAGCCGTTGGTCGTTGCGCGGATCAATCGGGGTGGAGATGACGATTACATTCGGGTCGTGCGGGTGCAGCGCGACCAGCCCGGTGTAGTCGTTTTCGCGTTTGTACAGGTATCCGCCCGCCTTGGCGATCTCGTACACCCGCCAGCGCACTCCGTCCCAACGGGCGTAAAGGAAGCGGTGGTCTTCGTCGTTGTTGTCGGCCCGGGCACTGATCGCCGCATATGGTTTTCCATCTTCATCGACGTGCAGGTCTATCGTCCAGGCGTGTCGCATCTCGACGCCGTTGAAAGTCGTGCCGGTAGCGAGGACGGTCGTGAAATCGGGGGCCCTGTACGGGCTGACTCGTTCCGTGCTCAACGGCCCAAGGGGCGTCCCGTCACTGCGGTAGATCGTTCCCAGGCTCAGATAGCCGTGGTAAATGCTGTTGTCTTCATCACGGGGATGGCCATCGGTCAGGATAAAGTGCAGCTTCTCGTTGCCGTAGGCGGCGTACTTGAGATACGGGCGTTGTCCCGAAGCCTCGTTGCCGTCTGGCCCGGTCAGGAGCTTGCCGCCGTAGCGCCAGGATTCGCCGTGATCGTGCGACAGGAAGTAGTTGGGATCGAACCCGTCAGCGCGAGAGAAGTTGTAGAGAGCAATATCGCCGAAAGAATCTTTCAAAGGAAAAACATTGGAGTAGCAGACGCGGACTTTGTTTTCGTAGGTCTGTTCAGGCAGCCAGTCGGTGGGGTCGTGCGGTCGACGTGTGACACGCCAGCGGACCAGTGCATCGGAGCTGTGCTTGGTATACACGGCGAGGTATCGGCCGTCGGGCCGGATGAAGATCGCCGGCGCGTCGTGATCATCGGACTGGAGTTGATCGTGCAGCTCGAAGGCGCCTTGTTTCCCGGTAGGCAGGTGGTACCAGAGCAGGTCGATGTCGCCATGCTCCGCCGGGTCGGTCTTGGAAAACGAGACGGTTCCCATCAATAGCATCGGCCCGTCGGGGTGTCGGGTGTCCACCACGACACGTTCGTCCTGATACCAGCACCACGCGCCGTTGGGTGCACCGGGGACGTCGGTGAAGGTGATCGTTTCGGTTGAATCAGCGGAAGATGGATTAACGGTCATGGCAAGGATCAGGCTACAAACAAGCGGCCGGACATAACAACCCGGAAATAAATTAGAGAACGTATACATGAAAAATACCCCATGCTGGCAATATTAAATATTAAAGCAGGGCCAGTGTATCGCGTTGATCATCGACCGGCCAGACCTACTCCCGAACTGCGTACCGATGGGACAAGCGAGGCTGACTTCATTACCATTGTCGGACTTCGAAATCCCTTCGCGCCCCCTGTTCAGGAGAGCATTGATGAGCAACGAGGCCGGCACGTTTTCAGCGGTTGAGGCACCCAGGCGATCGGCCGGGATCCGCCTGTGCGTGATGATGTTCCTGCAGTATGCGGTCTGGGGGGTGTGGTTGCCGTATCTAGCGAACTACCTGGGGGCGGCGCCGGAACAGGGCGGGCTGGGATTCAGCGGGACGCAGATCGGGTGGATCCTCGGGCTGGCGGGGTCGATCGGCGCGATCGCGGCGCCGTTCATTGCCGGGCAAGTGGCGGACCGTTACCTGAACGCCGAACGCGCATTGGCGTTGCTGCTGATCCTCGGCGGGGTGGTCAAGTACGTGACGGCATATCAGACCACATACATGCCGTGGCTCGTGCTGTCGGTGGTGTATTCGGTGCTGTACATGCCGACACTGGCGTTGACCAACAGCGTGGCGTTTGCAAATCTGGATGATCCGGAAAAGAAGTTCCCGCCGATCCGTTCGTTGGGCACGATCGGCTGGATCGTGGCATCGACACTGTTCCCGCTGTGGTGGCTGAACACGGACGACCCGGTCGAGAACACCCGACGGATCGCCGATGCGCTACGCGTTTCGGGTGTAGTGTCGGTGTTGTACGGTTTGTATTGCGTGACACTACTACCTAAAACCCCGCCGAAGCGAGACACGACCCATCCCTTGGCGTTTGCCGAGGCGTT
>CAZJCN010000166.1:0-5992 GCA_964544195.1 uncultured Phycisphaeraceae bacterium
AATCCTTCATCTCGCACATCCCCGTGCCGTATGTGCATGGCATGACGATGGGCGAGTTGGCGCTGATGGTGCGCGACCGCTACGCGCCATCATTCGATAAACTCACCGTGATCCCGATGCAGGGCTGGCGGAGAAATATGCGGTGGAAAGATACCGGCCTGCGCTGGGTTATCACCAGCCCACACATCCCGCACGCAGAAACCTGTGCGTATTATGTTGCCACCGGAATTGTCGGGGAACTGAACACGGTGTCGATCGGCGTAGGTTACACGCAACCATTCGAGTTGTTCGGCGCTCCGACTGTTGATGGCGTCGCGTTGGCGGACGCACTGAACAATCACTGGGATAACCCCGGCGAAGCGTACCGCAACCGCAAAGGGGACGGGTTACCCCCAGGAACCCGGGCACCGCTGGGTGTGACGTTCCGACCGGTCTGGTTCAAGCCGTTCTACAGCCGGTTCAAGGGCGAAGTCTGTCAGGGGGTGCAGGTCCATCTCGATCTTGACCGTGAGGTGAATCTGGTTGAGATCAATTTCAAACTGGCGCAGGCGTTGGGCGGTCGGTACATGTTCGGCGACGGCAGCCGGGACCGGTCATTCGACATCGCCACCGGCTCCAACGAAGCCCGGATCCTGCTAATGGAAGATGCGCCCCTCGACGGCCTGTTCGCCCGATGGCGTCAGCAATGTGAACAGTTCCGGAAAGATCGGGAACAATATCTTCTTTACCGGTAAGATGGCTTGAGGATGTGTCAATCGTTTCACGGGATCCATGGATACATGATGTGGTACGACGTGCAGTTAATGTCGCTTACCTCGACCGACCCAACCCAACACACCCATACCCAACAGGGCAATAGTTCCCGGTTCCGGTGCTACCTCAGGGTATATTATAGTTGAGCCGTGTTGAGTGAGAAAGCTATAAGTTGGGTTGGCCACAAAGCTATTCGTGCCCCCGGTGAAATCGAAGGTAGTCGTATCCACAGAACCCCTGACGGTCAGACCTGCAATTCGAAAATCATCATCTCCATCGTGTGCCCAGACACGGAACTCGGTACCGAGCAGTCCAATCGGCACCAGTACGTCTCTCAGTGCCGGATCTCCGGTCGGATTCGGAACTTCATCTAAAATGACCGTGACCCCGTCGATATCTAAGCTGAAACCGTCGTTGGCCCCCATATCGGTAAGCAAAAGGGATTCGAGAACCACTGTTTCAGGATTATCGAAGTCAATCACATTCTCGCCGTCGAAATCAGAAAACAGGAAAACCAAACTCTCATTGGGATCCGTCACTGTCATTCCACCATCCAAGTCATTGCCATCCCCCGATAAGGACTTAACCCCTAATCCGGTGGTTCCAACATAAACCCCTAGACCCGGATCCGTAATTGGTTCCCATGTGATCATCGCTTCGGTCACGGTACATGAGATTAAGATCACATAGACCTGCGAGAGCACCCTGAGATGAGCATATTTCCACGTCATATTGTCCTAATCTCCTGGTTGAAGGCAGAACTGTACGAAATGAATAGTCAAGAGCAGTCACTTCACTCTAAAACCAAGCATGTGGATTTTCAAGGACATTTTGACTGATATTTGTAAGGAGAGATCGATAGGTGAAGATCGGCGGTATTTACGCCGTAAAAGAACGTCTTGAACAGTCAAAGCAGTTAATTTCGGTATTTTGGCGATATGTCGTGGGGCGAAGAACCGATGACCACCAGAATAGTACAACACAGACCCAACTCCAAATCAAATCAGACACGGCGTGTTTCGGGCCTCGGATTCGAATGTACGTCTTATATTTTATAATATTGGGTGTGGGGTTGTATCAGGAGTGAACTTTATCTTCATAGATTCATTCTTTATGAGGGTCGGTATGCAACCGAGTGACTTTTTCCCGAAGCTTGGGCTGACCGAAACCATGTCCGGTCTGGCGATCGACGGACAGAATCCGCAGGCAGGGGGAGCGCCACTGGATATCCACAGCCCGATCGATGGACGGAAACTCGGTGTTGTCACCCTTGCCAGTGTCGATGACACGCACCGAGCCATTGAGATCGCCGAACAGGCGTTCCGATCCTGGCGAAGCGTGCCGGCACCGGTTCGCGGGGAGCTGGTCCGTCGCTTCGGCAACAAGCTGCGTGAACACAAGCAGACACTCGGCGCGCTGGTCGCGTGGGAGGTCGGCAAGATCACACAGGAGGCCGAGGGCGAAGTGCAGGAGATGATCGACATCTGCGACTTTGCTGTGGGCTTGAGCCGACAGCTTTACGGATTGACGATCGCCAGTGAGCGTCCGCAACACCGGCTGACCGAACAGTGGCACCCGCTCGGGCCGATCGGCGTCATCAGCGCGTTCAATTTCCCCGTCGCGGTCTGGGCGTGGAACCTGGCGATCGCGCTGGTCTGCGGCGACACCGTGGTGTGGAAGCCCTCCGAAAAAGCGCCGTTCTGTGCGCTGGCTTGTCAGAATCTGCTTAACGAAGTGATCGAAGACATGGAACAGGCCCCGGCCGGGATCAGTTCCGTCGTCATCGGCATGCGCGAGATCGGCGAAACCCTCGCCAATTCCCCCAAACTGCCGCTGATTTCTGCAACCGGTTCGATCCCGATGGGTAAATCCGTCGGCCAGGCTGTGGGCGCACGCCTCGGCAGGGCGCTGCTGGAACTCGGCGGCAACAACGCGATGATCGTCACCCCCAGCGCGAATCTTGATCTGGCGCTGCCCGCGATCACTTTCGCTGCCGTTGGAACCTGCGGACAACGCTGCACGTCACTTCGTCGGCTGATCGTGCATCGATCGGTAAAAGACGCGCTCGTGTCTCGTCTCGTCAAAGTCTATGAACAACTGCGGATCGGCGACCCGACACAACCGGGCACGTTGATCGGGCCACTGATCGATGAGCAGGCCGGGCAAGCGATGGACCGGGCGCTCGAACAGGCAAAGCAGCAGGGGGGCAAATTGATCTGTGGCGGCGGTCGTGTTACTGAAGGTGTCCCGGCAGGGGGAGTATATGTTCGGCCGGCGATTGTCGAGATCGCGCACGACGCGCCGGTCGTACAACACGAGACCTTCGCCCCGATTCTTTACGTGATGACCTACGACGACTTTGACGAAGCCATCGCCATCCACAACGGCGTTCCACAAGGTTTGTCCAGCGCGATCTTCACCGACAACGTCCGCGAGGCCGAGTTGTTCTGCGGGCCGACCGGCAGTGATTGCGGCATCGCCAACGTCAACATCGGTACCAGCGGGGCCGAGATCGGCGGGGCGTTCGGCGGCGAAAAAGAAACCGGCGGGGGACGCGAGTCCGGCTCCGACGCCTGGAAAGCCTACATGCGCCGAAGCACACAAACCATCAATTACTCCACCGAGCTGCCCCTGGCACAGGGAATCAAGTTCGACGTGTAACCATATCGGGACGTCGAACAATCTACCCGCTCGATTTTCGTCAGGGCTGACCCGTGTCGGAACCGGGCCTATGATGGCTCATTCTTATGAGTAATCGCCCCCTTCTACTTTGGCTGCGCCGGTGTCTTCGGCTGTCGGATAATCCCGTTTTGGCCTGGGCGTGTGCGCAGGCGGGGCCCGGTGGGGCCGTGATCCCGGTTTATATCCATTCACCCGGTGAGGGAGGCGACTGGCCGATCGGCGCCGCAAGCCGGTGGTGGCTGCATCATTCGCTTGCGTCACTCGATGCGTCGCTGCGCCAAAAGCAGAGCCGTTTGATTGTTCGTACAGGTTCCTGCCTGGAAGTCCTGCATGGTCTTATTGAAGAAACCGGCGCGAATACGGTGTGCTGGGACCGGTGTTATGAACAGACAAGGGTGGCACGAGATCAAGCGATTAAATCCGACCTGAAAGGCGCTGGCCTGACAGTGAAAAGTTTCAACACGTCCCTGATATACGAGCCTTGGGATGTGCAGACGAAAAACGGCGGGCCTTACAAGGTGTTTACACCGTTCTGGCGTGCCTGCTCACAACTGCCCGCCCCGTCTCGGCCGGTGAAAGCACCGAAACAGATCCCTGCCCCCGGGACCTGGCCCGAATCATGCGAATTGGAGGCGTTGAACTGTTTGCCGGCTGTTGATTGGGCCGCCGGTATGCGTAAAGCCTGGCAGCCCGGTGAAGCAGGCGCCCACACGCGATTGAAATCATTTCTGGATCACGCGCTCTACGATTATCATGACCAGCGCGATCGGCCGGACATATCGGGCACGTCACGCCTGTCGCCGTATCTGCACTTCGGAGAGATCAGCCCACGCCGGGTCTGGCACGCGGTGAACGACCGTATCCGTTCGAAGAAATCTAAAACACACCAGACCAACGCCAACGAATTTCTTCGGCAACTTGGTTGGCGGGAGTTTGCGTATCACTTGATCTATCACTTCCCCCACACAGCCAACGAGCCGTTGCGTCCGCAATTTCAACGGTTCCCATGGGACACCAATGACGCGGCGCTCAAGGCCTGGCAGCGTGGCCGAACCGGCTACCCGATTGTCGATGCGGGGATGCGCGAGCTTTGGCACACCGGGTGGATGCACAACCGTGTTCGCATGATCGTGGCTTCGTTCCTTGTGAAAGACCTGCTGTTGAACTGGCGACACGGGGCCGAGTGGTTCTGGGACACGCTGGTCGATGCGGATCTGGCCAATAACACACTCGGTTGGCAGTGGGCGGGGGGATGCGGCGCAGACGCGGCACCTTACTTCCGCGTGTTCAACCCCGTGCTTCAAGGCAGAAAGTTCGACCCCGAAGGCCGTTATGTCCGCCGATGGGTTCCCGAGCTGGCCAGGCTGGATACCCGATGGGTCCATGAACCTTGGAATGCCAAGCCGAAGGATCTGCAGGCCGCCGGCATCGAACTCGGCAGGGACTACCCCCGCCCGATCGTCGATCACAGTCAGGCCCGCGACCGCGCGCTGGAAGCGTTCGAAAAGATGAAGATATCGAAATGAATAAATCTATCCGCATCCAACAAGACGGCCGGGACACACTGGTTTTGGCAGAGCAGGTTATCCCTCGGCCTATTGATGAGGTATTTTCGTTTTTCAGTGATGCTCGGAATCTCGAACGTCTGACTCCAGAACTAATCGGATTCCGGATCCTAACCTCCATGCCGATCGAAATGAGCGTCGGGACAATTATTGATTACAAGATGCGTATACACGGCATACCCATAAGGTGGCGTACCCGAATCGTCGAGTGGAATCCGCCGCACTGCTTTGCCGACGAACAACTCAAGGGCCCCTATCATCTCTGGCATCACACCCACACGTTTATGCTTTGCGAAGAAGGTACTCGTGTCGGGGACCGAGTTGTATATCGTCCGATCAGCGGAGCATTGATGAACACCTTGTTCGTGAAACGTGATGTCAAAAACATATTCGAATATCGCCAGCGCATGTTGGATCGATGGTTTATGGGGGATCGTATTCGATGACACTGTTGCTGATTCATGCCGTCGCCACCTGGTTCATGACCGGACTGATCTGGTTTGTGCAGGTGGTGCATTACCCGTTGATGGCCCGTGTCGGCAGTGAGGGCTATCGCACCTATCAACTCGAACACGAACGGCGAACCACATGGGTTGTCATGCCTGTCATGATGATCGAATTGGGGTGCGCGGTGTGGTTGCTGTTTGATCGCCCTGAGGAAGTACCCGGCTGGCTGGTCAGCGTCGGCTTAGGGCTGCTGGCCGTCGTCTGGCTTTCCACCGCGTGCCTGCAGGTACCGTGCCATCGTCAGCTTGAAAGCGGATTTGATGCCGGGATACATCGCCGACTCGTAGCGACCAACTGGATACGAACCGTCTGCTGGTCGCTGCGCGCGGTGTTGGCCGGCGGGATGTTGACCCTTGCGTGCTGAACGTCCGTGTCGATCGATCCAGACCCGGCAGGTTTGGGATACGGCAACACCCAAGGAGCGTGCCTGGAGTTTTCAGAAATTGAATCAATCGGGGTGGCCGGATTTGAACCGACGACTTCCT
>CAZJCN010000167.1:0-5962 GCA_964544195.1 uncultured Phycisphaeraceae bacterium
GCGGGGTCTTTGCTGTGTGAAGCGTTGCGTCCTCCGTTCTGCCGATACCAGCGGTGCAGTTCCCGGAGGAACCAGTCTCGCTTAGGGCTGTCCAATTGACTGATGCGGTCTTGAAGGTGTGTGAGGTCGGCCAGGTCCTGCGGTTCAAATCCGACACGAGCCATCGCATCCATCAGGCGCAGGTCGAAAGCGTGCGGTGGTCGGCGGTAGGCGGTCATCCCGGCCTTTTCAAAGAAGGGATTGACGCGCCCCATCGCAGCAAGCGCTTCGGTGTAACGCGTGGTCGGGTTTTTCAGCGCGGCACGGACAAGCCGAACCGCCAGCCCCAGCCCCCGCCAACTGGGGTGAACCACGACACGACTGATCACACGGACCTCGCGATTGAGCAGGGCGGCCCGTTCTGTCGGATCGAGCCAGGAACCGTATCGATCGTTCAACGCCCAGTTGCGCATCCGACAGGACAGGCTGGGCAGCGATTCCACCAGGACCGCAACGGTGTGTTGGCCGGGCGGCTGACCGGTGTAACGTTGTGTCGGTGACCGGTGTACCCACCGTAAAGCGAACACGCGCGTGGCGGTGGCGGGTTTGTCGGCGCGGTAGTGATACTCCTTGAGCACCAGGTAATCACGCATATCCCCGTGGAACATCTGCAGATCGTCCGCGAGACGAGTACCGCTGTCTGATTCAAAACGTTGACGCAGTGATCGCTTCATACGGCTAACGGTCTCTCAATGACGTCGATATATGGACCAAGCTGCTTGTCGATAAGCGTGTCCGGCCGAAGCGGTTCGAGCAGATCGTCGTGAGTCGTTGCCACGATCAGGCAGACATGAGTCATCGTGACCCAACGTCGGACATGATGTGCGATCACCTTGGCGGTGATACGGTCGAGGGTTGCGCAGAACTCGTCAGCGAGAATGATCTTGAGCTGATCGGGCAAGACATTCGCTTCCACCATGGCCATGACCTGTGCGAGCCTGAGTCGATAGCGTTGGCCGTCGGACAGCTCGCCGGGTTTACGCAGCATGACAAAGGCGTCGTTCAGCCCAGCCAGACTCAACAACCGAAGCGTCTGTTCCAGCGGTCGGTTCGGGAAGCAATCCACCAAGGGCTTATCCGGCAACGCGGGGAGATCGGCGAGATCAAACACATGCCCCATGTCGTTTTCGTGGATCGCCTTGCGGATCAGGCGTAGCAGGGTGCTCTTGCCGGACCCGCTGGAGCCGGTGATGAAGATGAGTCGCCCCGGTTCGAGGCGGAGGGTGGTCGACGGGACCAGCGTCAAGGTCTTTTCGTGTTCAATCCCTAGGCCGAACATCGATGCGACCTGCAGAACGTTGGGGGTCGGATCGACCGAGGCGGGGGTGTCGAGGCCGACATTGATAGTCTGATGGCGGGGTGAGTTCAACAATAATATAACTCCTTGCAACGCAGGGGTTAGCCTGATTGCGGGCGGGTATCGGGTGTGTGTTGAGGTCAGACAAACAGGCGGGCGGTGGCCCGAACGGTGTTCATGTGTTGGCGGATGGCATGGAGCGATCGGCCGGTTTTTTTGGCTGCTCGTCGCAGACTCATGCCATGCAAGACCACGTGTCGGGCGGTCGGCCGCACTTCGAGCGGGAGGGTGTCCTCGTGCATCGCCACAAAACGGAAGAGTTTATTTGACATACGCTTAACGATCAGGTCGATCCGACGCTTCATCATCCTCGGGGGCTGCTGATACAGATGAGCGAGCCGGGCGACAGGAAGCCCTTCTTCGTAGACCTGCTGGATGAGTGTCTGCTCGTATTTGGGCAGGTAATGCGATAGAGCAAGTATTTCATGCACACGGCGTCGCTTGGCGTGTCGGGCTTGGTGGGCATGTGTGGAAATTTGATTCACCAGTGTTGACATGATTTGCATCCCGGATCAGTTAGGTGTATGTATGGTATTTAACTGATGGCTTGTCGTGACGTCAAGGGTTAGTTCAATATTTTTTTAACTTTTTGACAGGGCCAATCCATGCAATCCGTCGGCGAACAGATTCGGGCTTTACGGCGGGACAAGGGGCTGACGCTGCGCGCGTTGGCACAGGCCGTGGGGGCAACCAAGAGTTATCTGTCCATGATTGAGAACCGCCGTGTCGCCAATCCGCCTTCCAATGAACTGCTGGCGGCATTGGAACGGGCGCTGGGGGTGACGGATGGTCGGCTGCGCCGGGCCGGGGATTGGGAGCGGGCACCCAAAGCGGTCCGCAGTGAAGCGGCGAGACTCGCGGACGACGCCAAGAAGGGGCGCGAGTTGGCCCGGTTTATTCTCAAGGCGGCATCGGCCCGACAGGGCGGCGGAAGAAATCTTGACAATCTGTACCGCAGCGGTGCTTTGCGGCAGATGATCGACCAGACTCTCGGGGTGCCGGATGACGGTGGTGGATCGCAGGCGAAGCCCGTGCCGATGACACGCGTGCCGTTGATCAACAAGGTTGCGGCGGGTTATCCCACCGGGTTTACGGACCTGGATTACCCGGCCCGGGTGGCGGACGATTATGTCGGGTGTCCGGGGGTGGAAGACCCGGACGCATTCGCGGCCAGTGTAGTCGGCGAATCGATGTTGCCGGAGTATCGCGAAGGCGACATCGTGATCTTTTCGCCGGCCGCGGAGGTGACGGACGGATGCGACTGTTTTGTTCGGCTTGAGCCGGACCACGAAACCACATTCAAGCGGGTGTTCTTCGACGAAGACGGTGCGCTGGTGCGGCTTCAGCCGTTGAACCCGAAGTTCCCTGCGGCGGTGTATCCGCGTGAACAGGTGGCGGGTCTTTACCGGGCGGTGTGGCGATACGCGCGTTTGTAGATGTCTCGTGAGTTGTAGGTGTTTATACATATTACACCGTGACATATGGTGTTGAGTAACACATGTGCCTTTCACCCTTGGCGAATCGGACGGCAATGCGCGCACAATATCGGACAATCACGCGTGGGCGATCGGTATAAACGGCTGCCGGGAATCGATTAATCGGATTGGAGCCATGCGCGCATTTTTGTGGTGAGAAATGCGATAGTTTGTGCGCACCATGCAGGCTTCGAAACCGACCAAAACCTTTTAATTGCGACCCTCACTGAATCGTGCACATCTATTGTTCGATAATAGACCATTGAAAGATCACGATTATTCATAACCTTTCGAGGCGATCATGATGAAATATTCAGGCTGGAATCGGCGGGCTTTCACACTCGTTGAGCTGATGATCGTTGTCAGCGTGTTGGCGATCCTGGCTGCGATGGTCATCCCGAAGTTTACCGATGCCAGTGTGGCAGCGCAGTCGAGCGCGACCCTGGACACGCTTCGTCGGGTTCGCGTTGCCTTGGAACGGTACAAGATGGATCACGATGATCAGTACCCGGCGATCGATGATTTATGGGACGCGCTGACGGAGAAAACGGATCGTGACGGCAACATCGATCCGGCGGGTGACTTCGGCCCGTATCTGAAGGCGGCCCCGGAAAATCCCTTCACCGGGAGCACCACGGTCGCGGACTTCGGTGCGGGCACCGCAAACGATGGGTGGGAATACGATGTCACCGAACAGCCCCCGATCGTGGCGGTAGGCTTCAACGAAACGACCGGTGAGTTCACGTCGCCTTAATCAATCGGCGATATCAATAATCCGCCAGTCATATCATTCGAGCCACAAATAGTTCTGTAGGCCCAACGTATCCCGGAAGACGGACCGTGTGTCACCGGACCTTGATGGTGGCCAGCGCGATCGCGGTTAGCAGAGCACTGATCACCCAGAAGCGGACAACGACCTGCTGTTCGGTCCAACCGGACAGGTGGAAATGGTGGTGGATAGGGGCGCATTTGAAGATACGCTTGCCGCCTGTGAGTTTGAAGTATCCCACTTGAAGCAGAACACTGAGGGCTTCGAGGAAGAAGATGCCACCGATGACCATCAGCAGAAACTCCTGACGGATGACGACGGCGATATATCCGAGCATTCCGCCGAGGGGCAGCGAGCCGGAATCCCCCATGAAGACCTGGGCCGGGGAACAGTTGAACCACAGGAAGCCCAGGCATGAACCAACCATGGCACCGGCGACGATGGCCAGTTCATCGCTGAAGGGGATGTAAGGCACAAGCAATCGTTTGGCCAGAACGAAGTCGCCGTTGGTGTGCCCGGCGATGAAACAGAGCACCATGAACGCGGAAGCGACGATGACCATTGTCCCGCTGGCCAGGCCATCCATCCCGTCGGTCAGGTTCACGGCATTGGACGAATACGTAATCATGAAGATCGTCAGCAGAACGAACGGCCAGGTACCGAGCACGATCAGGTGGGGAGAGGGGATATAGTTCCCATCCTGAAAGACCCACGTCTTCATCAGTGGGAGGGTGAGGCTGTGGCTCATGTCTTTTTCGGAGGGCACGGGGAAGAGGACGCTGTTGTCTCCCCAGTGATGGATGAACAGGCCGAGGACGACGGCCAAGCCGATCTGAAGCAACAGTTTTTCCGCCGAATACAGGCCGTGGCGCGACCCGGGTTTCCTGCGCGCGGTGGTCAGTTTCATCCAGTCGTCCGCCACACCCACGCAAAACAGCCAAGTGTAGCAAGCCAGAGCGAGGATGATGTAGAAGTTCTGGATATCGGCCAGCAGGAGGGTGGTCGCATAGATCGACGCGGCGATCAGGATCCCGCCCATGGTGGGGGTGTTGGCCTTCTGCTTCATCAAGCGGTCGAGGTCTTTGTGATCGAAGGTCGGGTTGTCGCCGATCTTCTGCTTCACCAGCCAGCGTATGGTTCTACGAGCGAAGAGGACGACGATCAGGAAGCTGACGATGATGGCGAACACCGCCCGGAACTCGACCCAGCGAAACACTCCCAGCGGGCCGAGCAGTGTGCTGCTGTCGATCAACTCTTGCATGCGTTTGACTAACAGATAGATCATGAGCTGGCAGTTTCAGTGTAATGCGTCAAGTGTGCAAGTCTGTCCACAAGGCTCGCTATTGGGCGGTCATTTCGCGGGATCGGTCCTGTATGGCTGGCAACAACTGTTCGAGCTGAATCCCACGGGAAGCCTTACACAACACCACGTCCCCGGCGTGTAATGCCTCCACGACCTGAGTTATAGCGGTCGGAGTCAGGCTTGGAAGATGAGTCACGACTTGTCCATCAACGTCACCCAGCGCCTTGGTTGTGTGATCCATCCTTGCACCGATCAGGATTACCCGATGAATCCGGCCGTCCCGTATCAGACGGGCAAGCAACCGGCCGACCTCCCGGTGCGCGTCGGCCTCCCACGGGCCCAGCTCAAGCATATCGCCCAACACCGCCACCCGCCGCCCTGCTTCTGCAATGGGAAACTCTGCCAACACGTCAATAGCCGACGCGACCGAGTCCGGGTTGGCGTTGTAGGTATCGTCGATCACGGTGATCGGTCCGAAGGACTTGACTTCCAGTCGGCCGGGCATCGGCCTGACCTGTTCCAGTGCCTGCTTGATCTGCTCGTCTTTGACGCCCATCCACCTGCCGACGGCAACGGCTGCCAGAGCATTGTTGACGTCATGCGCCGCTAACAGGGGCAGGTCCACCGACACCGAATCGCTGATTGAAAAACGCTGACAACGACCCAACAAAGTACGGGCCTGCTTCACATCCGATCGCCCGTACCCAAAGCTGATCAGGCTGGCAGGTTGACGGAATGAGCCGGCCGAGGTGATGTGCTTGAGCGCCTCTTTTTCCACAAACATCACACCTTGGGGGGGGATACAGGAGGTTATGGACGCTTCCTCCTCTGCCACACCTTGGATGTCTCCGAGATGCTCGACGTGTTCCAATCCGATACAGGTCACAACAACGGCATCGGGGCGAAGGATCCTACCTAGCCCGGCAATTTCACCGGGATGGTTGGTCCCGACTTCTGCGACAAGAAAACGGTCCCCCAACCGAGCACGCAGCAGAGTCAACGGGACGCCGATGTGGTTG
>CAZJCN010000168.1:0-5937 GCA_964544195.1 uncultured Phycisphaeraceae bacterium
GGCACACTGATCGGTTGAAATGATCCCGTGGCGGCGGATTCTCGAGCGGCCAAACACATCGTGGCGCTCAGCAGACCGTCCTGTAAGGTGGCCTTGGACGGTGCCTGGCCACGGATGACGTGCAGAAAGTTCTTTACCAGCACGTGGTCTCCGCCGTGATGCCCTTCCGCTACCGGCACATGGATCTGATCCACCGCCTGACCGTGATGTTCGATCACGCGGATGGATTCGGTATACCAATCGAAATCAAGCGTGGCGTAATACCCGGTGATACGTGCCCCCCGTCGCCCGGCGCTTCGGCGTGAAACGAAGTTCTGGGTATAGGTCAATTGCGTAGCATCGTCATACATCACCATCGCTGAGCCGGCATCCTGGTTGCGGATCGATTCGGAAAATGCACAGGCGTGGTCGCCTTGCCCCATCCCGCCGTCGTCACCGCGTTTGAGGATGTTGATAGGACTCTCGGGGCACAATTCGGTTTTGGTGCACTGTGAACAACGAAGGTCCGCCGGTTCGTTGCCACCGTAGACCTTCCGGGTGCTCGTTGCCGCGATCACCATCGGCCGGGCGTCGAGCAAGTGGTTGATGTAATCGAAGTCGTGCGTGGCTTTCTGCAGCCAGAGCCCGCCGGTCGTCTCATGATCACGGTACCACTGCCCGAAGTACACGCCCCCGTAAGGCACATCATTGAACGCGACGACCTGGTTGATTGTCCCCAACCGACCGGACTGAACGATCTCGTTGACACGCTGACACAACGGCGTCATCCGAAGCGGAAACGATACCACGACCTTCTCGTCACGGTCGCGAAACGCCTCGGCCAGTTCCTCCAACTGTGCCGTCGTAATGGATACCGGCTTCTCCAGAAACAACGGCAGTCCCAGCGGCGCCAGCTTCACCGCGATCGGGGTGTGCAGGTTGCACCGTGTGCCAAGGATCCAGCCATCATAATCATCCGCGTGACGGATCAATTCGTCTGCCGTGTCTACGAAGCGCGTTGCAGAGAAATCGACACCTTCGTTTTTGAGATTAGCGCGTGCGACGTCGGGATACGGGTCCGCCACCGCCGACAGCACCACCTCGCGGTCGATTTCCATCGCGAGCTTGATCAGCGAGGCGGCGCGTAGACCTGAGCCAATCACGGCTAATCGAATCATCTGTACGGTGGTCCTTTAATCAGAAGTTTGGAATCTGTGGTTTGATCGGAAAAGGTCGCCATCATATCGGTCATTAGTTAGCCCGGCGACCCAAGTCTTAATTGCCCAATGCGGGGTTGGTGTGACGCGGCCAGAACAGCCGTTTGGCTTTCTCGAACGCCGCTATATCTATCGATTGGGCGTCATCGGTGCCGATGATGTCCGTGCCCCGTCCACCCGGCTCAGCGTGGCCGTCAACGTACAACACATTGATCTTACCGTTTTCGTCATCGAGCTTGCCGGTGTGTCGGCCCCATTCAGGCTTGTTCCAGGCCTGCGCCGCAAACTCATTATCCGTGTGGATGAGCGGGACCTGATGAGGCCTAAGGCCGCGCATCGGTGAACGTGTATCAAACAAGTGGCCGTAGTAAATCTCGCTGATCATCAACAGCTCGGACGGCGTCAACATGTTATCCACGGTGTGCCAGACCTGATTAGGAGTAAACCCGTCACGCCCGTCCGGCGGCATCGGTTGCCCCGCCGCGGAGATGCCGTCGCTGATCGACAAAAACTGATTCATGCCGTAGCTGGAAAGCACGTTGTCGTTGGGGTCAGGCGGATTGCTGGCTGCCCCGGCGAGATAGGGCCGAACATCCGATGGGCAGACCAGGTTGCTGCTTGAACCCTCTTCCACACTCCCTACCGCTGCGCCGTCCAGAATCAGTCGGTGCCACCAGCGGGTCTCGATGCCGTTCTCGTGGTAATAGGCGTAAGGTAGGTAGCCCTTGTTGTTGGTGGCGTAGGCGGTCATCGCCACCCCGACTTGGCGCTGGTTAGACAGGCACACCGCTCTCTGGGCGGTCTTGCGAGCGGCACCCAGGGCCGGAAGTAGGATCCCGACCAGCAGGGCGATAATGGAGATCACGACCAACAATTCGATCAAGGTAAAAGCCAACGAGCCGGATCGGCGTGGGATGGAGGGGCTCATGATGGGGACCTCGGGTTTCGGGGTTGTCACATCCAGAGGGAACAGCGGGTGTGCCCAAACAACAAACTTGTTAATACGACTTGGCATCATATCACATAATCAAGCGGAAATAAAGCTTTTTTTGAAAATCTTAGAATTTTAGTTGACAATACAAGCTGGCCCGGTAAATTAAAAGCATGTCGATCACAGACCTGCCGAAGTATGAACAAGTCAAGCGGAGTCTGGTCAAGGAGATCCAGTCCGGGCGGTGGTCGCCGGGCAGTCCGTTCCCTTCCGAGGCTCAACTGCTTCAACGTTACAAGGTGTCTCGCCCGACGTTGATCCGGTCGTTGCAGGAGATGGTGCGTGACGGCTATCTGTACCGGGAACAGGGGCGCGGCACTTTTGTTGCCGACCCTAGCAAGAAGCCCGGCACGGAAACCGTGGCGGTGTTTATCTCCAATGACGTGGCCGCCCTGATGGGTGACGCACGCGAAGTCCAGTTGCGCATTATCAGTGGGGTTCAGGCGGCTCTGGGTGCCGGTCGACAGGCCATGACCGTCCGGCAGGCTGGCCCCGGAACGATTGACGATGACACCCGTACATTTCTGGATCAAACCCGGCCGGGCGTCGCGCTCGTGATCGAGCCGTCGTTCAACACCGCTCTGGTTCGCGACCTGAGTGACCGCGGCTGGAACACCTGGTCGATCAACGAACCGTGTCCGGGTTGTCATAGTGTGTATATCGATCAGGACGCCGCCGGGTACATCGCCACGAAATACCTATTGGATCATGGTTGTCGACGGATCGCATTGCTCAATGGTCCGACGGATATCTATTGGGGCTTCGAGGCTCGTGAGCAGGGTTACTTGCGTGCATTGCGTGAAGCCGGGATCGAGCCGGACCCGAACCGGGTTCGTCACGGTCGACACGCCATCGATTCCGAAGCCGGACGGTCCATGTTCCGCGAACTGATGGAAAGCGGTGCGAACCCGGACGGTGTGGTCGGTGCCAGCGACGCCAAGGCGATGGGGGCGATCGCCGCGGCCCGTGAAGCGGGTTTGAAGATCCCGGAAGACATCCGTTTCGTCAGCATCGACGACACCTTGGCGGAACGTTCGGAGGTCCCGTTAAGTGCGGTGTCGATGCCGTTCAACCGCCTCGGGGAACAGGCGGTCATTCAGGCCGGGCAGGTGAGCAGAGGCCAAAAAGATGCCGTCGCGATGCATGTGCAGATCTGTCTACAACCGACGTTTATCGAGCGATGACAAGCCCGCTTGTGTAAGCGGGCCTCACGCCATGTCTCAAGTAGAGGAGGAGAGTGATGACCAAAAACATTTCCATGTTCCTTTCGGGGGCATCCCTGATGATCGCGATGTCGGCACTCCCGGTCCAAGCCGGTACATTTGCGACCATCACCATCGACGCGGATTATTCCGACTGGGCCGGCATCCCCGTGGTGGCCAGTGATCCGGCGGACAACGTCGGGGGAGTCGACTTCGCGGACGTACAGATCGCCAACGACAACGACTTCCTCTACATCCGCAACACCTACCACGCCGCTAAATCGTTGAGTACCTTCATGGGGATCGATGTGGATGAGAATCTCGCCACCGGGTTCGATGTCTTCGGCTTGGGGTTGATCGGGCAGGACGTCGGGTGGCAGAACGACTTCCCCTTCACCTCGCAGGCGGGCGTCTTCAACGACGGGCAGGGGTTGAGCGGTGATTTCTTCGGCAGTGGTGCCGGCCTGCTCGATCAGTTCATCGATTCCAACAGCCGGGAGATGGCGATCTCGTTGAGCATCCTTCGGAACATCGACAACTCGCCGGTGTTCCCGGACAACACCGTCCGCATCCTGTTCTGGACCGACAGTGCTGGCTCCGGCGGGGGAGATGTCACCAGCGTCATCGATTACGAGCTGGCGGTGCCCGAACCGGCAAGCCTGGCGGTGTTGATGCTGGCCGGGCTGGGTGCGGTACGCAGGCGACGCTGACGGGACAAGACCGTAGGTGATTGACAGTTAGGTGTATCTGTAGCCCGACCCGTTCCACACCCCGGGTCGTGGCGCAGATACGTGGGTCGGTGGGCCAAAGCGCATCGACCCGCATTCCCCGAGATCTTGCACGCTTACAGACACCAACTGGTGAAAGGATCACAACGATGAAGACCACGGTTGCCATGCTTAGCACTGTACTGGGCGTGACGCTGTTTCCGACAGCGATTCATGCCGGGTCTCTGGAAACACACAACAACCCCGTAGCCGATGGTGCGATCCATGTCGCCCCGCTGGACCCCGACCGATCGGACTGGGCAGCCATCCCCCTCTATCAGCCTGATGTCGACGGTGTGCTGCCCGTGTTGAGTTACGGTCAGATCGGCATCGCTCATGATGACAACAACTTCTACTTCCGCCTGCTGATGGACAACTTCGATCCGTTGGACCCGAACCAGTCCTTCTTCGGCGCGCATCACCAGATCCTGATCGACATCGATCAGAACCGTAACACCGGGTGGATCGGCGGGGACGGCGATCCGAATACCGACGATGATTTCTTCGCCATCGGTGCCGACATCCTCATTGAAGGCCCGGCCGTGTGGGTGTTCGGCAACCTCAGCAATCCCGGCGGAGCGAACCAGGAACTATGGACATGGGCCAGCCTTGTTCCGTGGGGCGGCGTGAACTTCGATGACAGCCCGCCCAGCGACATAGAGATCCAACTCCTCCGGTCCGACCTGCAAAACGCCACCGCGTTCGATTTTGTGCCGGTGACGACAGACATTTCATTTGTCACACAGGACGTATACCCTTCGACCGGCGTCTTCGATCCATTGACGCAGACCGAAGGCGACTATTTCACCTATGACATGAACTTTGTCCCGGGTTTGGCCGGCGACCTGGACGGCGATGGATTCGTCGGGATCGCGGACCTGAACATCGTGCTGGGCAACTGGAACCAGAACGTGACCGCGGGTGATCCCCTGCAGGGTGATCCATCGGGCGATGGTTTTGTGGGTATCGAAGACCTGAACGAAGTGTTGGGCAATTGGAACGCGGGCACGCCACCCGCCGGCGCTACCGTGCCCGAACCGACGACGATGGCAGTTCTGGGTATGGGCGGCTTGCTGTTGCTCAAGCGTAAGTGATGATGCCTGACTTATGACGATTCGTGTGTTTCCTCTATATGCGGGTATCCGTCTGACCACGAATATCCGCATTCACTTGTCGGCCTGTCCTTGGTGTATCGAGTAGGCCGGACATGACTAACAACGGGAGCCGTGTGTGCAGTACCAACGTGTTATGTGCTGGATCGTGTCCTTGTTCACGGCCATCATGGTCGGGCTGTTGCTAGCCCCCGCCCGGGCCGATGCCGCCCTGACCGCGATTGTTCCGGCTTACTTTTACCCCGTCGCCGGCGGGCTAGGTAGTGACTGGGCCGATCTCAGCACCGCCGCCGCGCGCATCCCCATCACCGCCATCATGAACCCGGGGAGCGGGCCGGGGACGATTCAGGACAGCAATTACGTCGCCGCGGTCAACAACCTCCGCGCTGCAGGCGGTAAAGTCATCGGTTACGTCTCCACAAGCTGGGGCGCTCGACCGGCCGCCGATGTCAAGGCCGACGTCGATAAATACGTCAACTGGTACAACATCGACGGCATCTTCTTCGACGAGATGACCAACACCGGCACCACCGCCACACTCAACCACTACCAGGCTCTGTACGATTACGTCAAAGCGATCAACCCGACGTGGGAGGTCATGGGGAACCCCGGCACGACCACCACCGAAACCTATCTCACTCGCCCGGTTGCCGACAGCCTGATCGTCTT
>CAZJCN010000169.1:0-5930 GCA_964544195.1 uncultured Phycisphaeraceae bacterium
GGGCCGGCCGATTACTGACCTCGGCTATGGTGACGATCGGCTCGGCTTGCGTGTTGCTGGCGGTCTTGGCCGGGGCATTGGGGGCGCTCATCCCATGGGACAGAGTGCTTAACGTCGAAAGCCCTCAGGCGGTGGCGGAAGCCGGGCCGGTTGCGGTGACCGCGATCGTGGTGGCGTTGTTGGGTGTTCCCTGTTCGATGGGTGGTGCGGCTTTGATGGCGGTGCAACGGGGGGCCGAGTCATTCTTGATTCAGTCGGGCGTACACCTGCTGTGTATGGTTGCCGTGGTTGTGGGTGTGCAGCAGCAATGGGCTTTGCCCGTCTTGACCGCGATTGCTTTTTCCCCGCCGATCGTTGCCGGGCTGATTCAGTGGGTGAGGCTGGTGACCGGGGATTCAGGCTACCCGCTGCATCGGCCTGACATGCAGCTCATCAGGTTGTTGATTCATCTGGGCGGCATCTTTTTCGTCATGGAACTTTTGGGCATTGCGATGATGCAGACCGGCCCGATCATCATCGCGCAGCGGCTGGGTGCCAATGCGGTGACCCCGTACGCGGGGATGTTTCGGCTGGTCGGGTTGATGCTGGCACTGTTCAGCGTGTTGATGCTGGCGTACTGGCCGGCCTTTGCCGACGCCGGGGGGCGGAAAGATCTGCGATGGTTCCGGTCCGCCTTGGGCCTGTCTCTTGCCAAGACGATGCTGGTCTGGTTGGTCGGAGCGGTGGGGATCATGGTCGTCGGTGATGGGTTCATTCATTGGTGGCTCGGTCCCGAAGCGATACCGACGTTTGCTCTGAAGTTGTGGATGGTGTTGTTTGCCGGGGCACAAGGGTTGTACTTGTGGCTGACCACGCCGTTGAAAGGCATAGGGGCACTGGCTGTGCAGGTGGTCAGCGGCGGGGCGATGGCACTGGTGTTCATCGCGTTGGCGGTGTGGCTGTGCGATCGGTATGGAGCCGCGGGGGTTCCCATGGCGCAGACGGTCGCGATCGTCACGATCGGCCTGCCCCTGAACGCTTTGGCTCTATGGAGGATCCTGCGAGACGGCCGACTGTCGGAGGGGCACGATGGCTGAACGCATCGCTGCGGTCGTCGCCACCTACAACCGCTGCCAGTGGTTGCGGGGGTGTCTTTCGGCCCTGTTGAAACAGACCCGCCCGTTGGACCGCATCATCGTCGTGGACAACGCGTCCACGGACGAGACCCCGAAGATGCTGGCCGAGTCCTACCCGCAGGTGACCGTATTGAGATTGAACAAAAACGCAGGCAGTTCCGGCGGCGTGGAAGCGGGGATGCGGGCGGCAATCGAGGACGGCTGCGACTGGGTCTGGGTGATGGATGACGATGCCGAGCCGGTCCCGGACGCGTTGGCTGAGCTGTGCCATTATGTCGGCACACCCGGGCTGACGGCCTTGGCGTGTCTGAAAGTCGACCCTCAAGGTCGTCCGTTGCTTGAACACCGTGGCCGGTTTGTGTTCGATCAACTACCCAGGCGGATCATCGAGCCAGTAACGGCTGACGTAGTCCGTGCGCCCCGGCCGATCGACATTGATCATTGCTCTTTTGTGGGTTTGTTGGTTCATGCTGAGGCGGCCCGAAGCGTCGGCTATCCCGATCCCCGGTTGTTCCTTCAATTCGATGATGTCGAGTATTGCATTCGGTTGCGACGGCACGGAAAGATCCTGCTTGTTCCGACCAGTCGTATCATCCATCACGAACCGGGTGGCGAAGCAATCCGTCACAGACGCCTGTTGGGTCTGCCTTATGAACAAGTGCCGGCTTCCCAGTATTGGAAGCGCTATTTCACCTACCGGAACTTCGTCTGGCTGAGCCGAAAGCATGGTACACGGCGGGTCCGGGTGCATCTGGAGTTGATCGGGTTGTACCTGTTTCTCGCCTTGGGCGTGTTGCTGTTTGAGGATCGCCGGGTCAGGCGCTGGCGGTTGCTGACACGGGCATTTGTGGACGGCTGGAGGAGTCGTTTTGATGACACCACGCCTTTTAATTTGATGTCATCTGAACCGAGGTATCAGTCGGGGGGTGATCGATGAAAATCTCGATCGCTATGGCGACCTGTAACGGGCAGGCGCATATTGATGCTCAGCTTGAATCAATCCGGCAGCAGAGACGCCAGCCGGATGAGTTGGTCGTCAGTGACGATGCGTCTGATGATCAAACGTTGGAGAAGCTCAACCATTTCAAGTCACACGCACCCTTCCCGGTCCGGGTCATCGAAAATCTAACAAGGCAAGGCGTCTCGTCCAACTTTGCCAAAGCTATTCAACACTGCGGCGGGGACTGGATCGCGTTAGCGGACCAGGACGATATCTGGCTTTCCGACAAACTCGAGGTGTTGTCCGGGGCGATTGATTCGCCGTCAGTCTGTCTGGTATTCAGCGATGCCTTATTGGGTGACGGAGACGCCCGGCCAAAGAAAGGACGGCAGTGGGCGCGTCTGGGGTTTTCGGCCTCTGCACAACGCCGGTTGATACGGGAACCGTTCGAGGAGCTGTTGCGGTTCAATGTTGTGACCGGGATGACGATGATGTTTCACGCATCGCTCGTACCTTTAGTGCTGCCGATCCCTGATATCTGGGTCCCGGATGAGTGGATCGCGTTGCTGGCGTCGGCTTGTGGTGAGATACGCCCGGTAGACCGGCCGTTGGTGATCTATCGACAGCACCTGTCACAGCAGATTGGGGGGGCGCCTCAAAGTTGGTTGGCCCAATGGCGCTATGCCCGGCAACACATGGACGGTCGATACATGCAGCGTCAATCGGAGCGGGCACGACTTGCCGCTGAGCGACTCAATCAAAACCCGCACCAACTTCGCCGGCCCGATGCCTCCGAGTGGCTGCGGCGCAAGGCTGAACACTATGCCGGGCGTATCCATCCGAGATGGACATGGGTGTGTCGGTCCGCGATGGCGGGCGACTACCGACGGTACGGCTACGGTTGGAAGTCGGTATTGCAGGACTTGTTTCTGCGTTAACGGATTTCAAGCACGACGGAGAGCTTGGACCGATCACCGAAATGTTGTTTGGCATCGCCGTTTCTTACCGCGATTTCCAGCCGGCCGCCACTCCCGAAGTACGCCAGCGGTTCTCCGGGTCGGACCTGTGCGAATGTGCGGCGCAGCGGGCCAAGGTCTTGACGGGCAATCTTTACACGGACGCGCTGCGGGTCTCTGCCAGCCAGCCAGGTATCAAATATCGTTTTCCTGAGATTGGTGATCAGGTTCCCGAAGCGGTCTGAGCACAACACCCGAGCGGTGATTATGTTTTCTTGTAATGCCGGGGCGGGCAGGTTCAGGTTCACGAGTGTGTTGACCGGTTCGCCCAGCTCGCGAAGCGGCACCCCGTTTGCCAGATGCGCCGCGACGGGTGCGAAGATGTCGCGCCCATGAAACGTATCACTGACCGGTTGGCGATGGTATTGCGGGTCAGTGAGCCGGACGATGTCAGTAGGGGGGTGCTGTTCCAGCGCGAGCGTGAACAGGCCGTTATCCGGCCCGACGAGTATGCCGTTCGGGGTTGCGACCGCCACCGCAGCCCGATCAGACCCGACCCCGGGGTCGACCACGCCGACGTGGATGGAGTTGGCGGGAAACGCGTTCATCAAAGATTCAATCGCCAAGGCCCCAGCCAGGATGTCTTGTGGCGGGACCAGGTGCGTGCCATCGATGACGCGGATGTCTGGTGCGATCTGCGCGATGATTCCCTTCATCTGCGCGACATAGGTGTCCGACAGGCCGAAGTCGGTGGTGAGTGTGATCATCGGCCGGGTCTGGTCGGGACAGCGGGTGTCAACGGGTGATTCAGCCATCCTACGTGTCGGTAATATTCAAGTTCACGTGCCAGCCTATGCCGGGCAAGTCTGTGACCATCAGCTGCCCGACACACTCGACGATTAATATTCTTTGCGTTGGCGTGCGGGGGGGATGTTCAGTTGCTTGCGGTACTTGGCGATGGTTCGGCGGGCGATGTCGATACCCATCTCCTTGAGTTTATCCGCCAGCGCATCATCCGAGAGCGGGTTGGATTTGTCTTCTTCGTCGATGATCTGCTTGAGCTTGGCCTGAATGGCGGTCCAGCTCATCGCGTCGCCGTCTTCGGTTTCGGTTCCGCCGGAGAAGAACATTCGCAGCGGGTAAATGCCGCGGGGTGTCTGGATGTATTTTTCATTCACCGCTCGGCTGACGGTGGCGACGTGGATGCCCAACTGATCAGCCACCTGCGTCATCGGCAGCGGCTTGAGCGCCTGTGGGCCCTGCTCGAAAAACTCTCGCTGGGCCTGAACCACGACTCCGATCACGCGCAGCAGGGTGGATCGCCGTTGTTCAATCGCATCGATCAGCCAGCTCGCCGAGCGGATATGGTTGTTCAGGAACTCCCGGGTTTTCTTGTCGGTGTTTTTGTCCTTGGCGTCACGGAGATAGTCCGGGCGGATCTGCAGCGACGGGATTCGTCCTTGGGTGAGCGTGGCGGTGTAGGTGTCCGTTTCCTCGTCATATTCCACGATCGCGTCCGGGACGATCATCCTCGGCGTATCATCGGACAGCAGCCGACCCGGGTGCGGGTGGAACTGCCGCAGCCGATGGATGGCGGCCTTGATCTGGTCGATCGTCAGTCCGGTGGCCTTGGCGATCTTGGGCAGGCGATTGGCTTCGATGTCTTTGAGGTGGTTTTCGACAAGTAGCCGTTCGTGGGTCAGGTCACTGTCGGGATCACTGCGCATCTTGGCGTCGATCTGCAGTAACAGGCATTCGCGGATGTCCCGTGCCGCCAGACCGGGCGGTTCGAGAGATTGCTGCAACAATGTGATAGCGTCCTGAAGCGTCTGTTCGGTGATCCCCTTCGGCGCCTGTTCGAGCAGGGTTGACATGTCCGTACGCAGGTAGCCGTCGGCATCGATGAACCCGATGAGGTATTCACCGGCCTGCGCGATCTCGGGTGTGGTTTCCACCAGCCGCCACTGATCCATCAGCTGTTCGAACAGCGAGGCACCTCGGGCGGCGGTGTTGGCCATCGCGTCCATTTTGGTGTCGCGTTCGCCGTCCCGGTAACGCGTGCTGTGGTAGCTGCCGCCGGTCTCGAAGGTGTTGGCTTCCCATGCCGAGCCAACTTCTTCCGACAGGTTGGACAACCGCTCGAAGTCGTCACGATTGGTGTCGCCGTCTTTGACGACTAGCTCGCGTTCGCCCTCCCGGTTGTCACGTTCGGCTTGGGCTCGCTCGATCTCATAATCCTCGACATCGGTGCCCGGCTCGCGAACCTCCAGGGTGGGGTTACTGGCCAATTCCTGGTCGATCCGTGCTTCCAGCGCCGCCTGTGGCATCTGGAGCACCTCCATCGACTGGATCATGCGCGGAGCCAGCTTCATCCGCTGGTCGATCCGCATGTGTTGGCCGGTGTCTATTCGCATATACGTCTGTTTCGTGTGAGTGCGGGTTCGTGTCTTCGTCTACTACTACATACTAAATCGGTTCATTCACTCGGCTCATCCATCCCCCATGGCGTGTCGGCTCTGAATGGCGTCGGATAATACCGCCTTTGACGCCCCTGCCAGCCGGGTACCGGTGGGGATGCCCCGCGCCAGCCGGGTGAGTGTCACGCCCAAGGCTTTGAGCTGCTCGGCCAGGTACATCGCGGTGCCGTCGCCTTCGAGGGTGGGGTTGGTGCCGAGGATCACTTCCCGGACCTTGCCCTCTCGGACACGTGTCAACAGGCGGTCGATGTTCAATTCGCCCGGCCCGACACCTTCCAGCGGCGCCAGGCGTCCCATCAATACGTGATAGACCCCCCGGTACACACCCGTCTGTTCCAGGCTGGCGACGTCGCTGGGTTGTTCCACTACCAGTACCTGCGTGGCATCGCGTTCGGGGTCGGCACAGATGGGGCACGGGTCGGATTCCGTCACGTTGCCGCAG
>CAZJCN010000170.1:0-5864 GCA_964544195.1 uncultured Phycisphaeraceae bacterium
CTAGGTCCGATGCATCGCGTCTGGATGTCAGGGGCGTTGGCAAACGGATCCAATAGCTCGGCAACTATTCCTGATGCCCGGCCGAGATGCGCTGGTTGACGCGATCAATCGTAAGTGGTTGTGATTCACCATTAGGCCAAGTGATCTCCGCTCGCTCGATCTTCCGGCAGGAACCGAGGCCGATGTGCAGGTGATTGTTAAAGCTGTGAGAAAACCCAGCGGAGGTGGCTCCCACGACACGCTTGTACATATGGCCGCCCGCTTCGACAGTAAGCACAGCCCCGAGAGGTGATGCCTGTCCCGTTGGTGAGCGTCCCACGACCACTTCAATATAGTTTCGGTCGGAATCTCCTTCATGATCCATGTTTGGATTGAGTTGGTTACGGTACAGGTGCCACCGTCCGCGCTCGTTCCCGTAGATCAGGTCCAGGTCGCCGTCGTTGTCATAGTCGAAAGCTTCAGCCCCCAGTCCGGTGGCCCCCAACTCACCAGACGTGATGTTGTGATCGGGGACGAGGATAAATCGGCCGTCAAAGTTGAGATAAAGAATCTGCTGGTTGGGCTTGGCGGGATTACCGTAACGAACGACAAAGAGGTCCGGCCAGCCGTTGTTGTCTAAGTCTCCGACGGCGGAAGCGGTTGTCTGCTCGGAGATGGAGACCCCAACTTCTTTGGTCACATCCACGAAAGTGCCTCCACGGTTTTCAAGCAGATAGGCAGGTAGGTCTGGTATAGGGAGCGTATCGGGTCGGGATCGGACATTCAGGATCACGCCTGCGGTCGGCGAATGTGTCTGGCCTCCGATGCGCCAGACCCCCTGACCGAGGTGCCCGATATACAACCCCGGCTCGGAATGATCGCTCGGCCAACCCTCGGCTTCTTCAGGTTTCAGCACCAGTTCTTTGCTGCCGTGTCGATCGACATGGAACTCAATCTTACGTTTCTCCGCCCCGACCATGACGTCAAAATGGGGATAAGCCATCTGAAGATTAACCAGATGAAAATCTCCATCAATCTTCAACTCTTCGATGTAAAACGGTTGATGAAGAAATCTGAAAAAAAAGGCAAACCTTCCCTTATCTGAATCATAAAATGTCTCGTGTTCGAATGGATGGTCAGCACGTGTAATAAACAGGTCGAAGTCCCCGTCATTGTCATAGTCGATCTCGGCGACTGAGCTTACGAAACTGATTCCCTTCAGATCTCCAAGTACCGCGTCTGTGGCATCTTCGTATGCCATGCCATCGCCACCCTTTACAGCCACCATGTCCTCCCCGCCGTAGAGTAGGAAATCCGATATTCCGTCACAGTTGAAATCAGTTACGAGCATCTTGAAGCCCATCCACTTTGCCTGAGGCAGGTGGGCGACGTACTCAAACCCCGAGGCACCGTTATTCCGGTAGAGGATATTAGCGCCCTGTGTTTGTGATTTAAGCGGAAAGGCGGTCAGTATCAGGTCCAGCAAGCCGTTGTTGTCGCTGTCCACCAGTTTGGCTGCGCGCCCTCTTGAACGGATGAAATCGGAAAACTCTTCACCACCTTTTATGGTTCGGTCACGGTCGATGTGATAAGCAACCGGGTTGCGAGGGTTCTTTCCGTCACCACCGCCGCGTTGGATGATCAGATCCACTCGGCCGTCCCGGTCATAATCGCCTGCGGCAATGCCGTGAGTGTCTCCTGTTACCACCTCAATGGGTTCGGAAAATTGTCCACCCTCATTCCAATACAACCTCGCGGCGAGGCCGTGTTCTGTTAAGAGAAGGTCCAGATGACCGTCCTGATCGAAATCCGCGACAAGCGGGCAGTCCCATTTCCGTCGTGATCGATCCTCCAGAGGGATAATGTCATTCGCATCAACGAATAGGTGCTTGGCATTATCAGCAAGCTCATTCTCCGGTTGCGCCGGGCACGTCGAGGCAGCCAGGGCAAGTGTGATAATTAATACAGCATGGCAGAAGCCGGGAGCAGGATGGTCTGTGTTCATGACAAGATGGCTGTTAAAACTAGGGTGATATAGATAACACTAAACTATCGACTGATTCAACATAGCCATCACAGAGGCCCATCGCAAGCAATTTGGGCCGCCTTGCGTGTATCACATATCAAAATAAATCACTGGTTGTCAGAACTGCATACTTTATTGGAAATAAAACAATACGAACGGGAATCGCGCGGTCTTACAGGACATACGAATCGCCTCACACGATATTGGCTGAGGCATGCAACAAAGAAAGTCTCGGCACCATCGTGCAATCCAGGCAACGACTCATTCGCCGCAACATCAAAGGGGGCTTTATTATGCTTCGACAGGCGCATCCTCGGCGAAGACACGTAAAGCCTTGGACCCATCAACATGCAAGGACGTCTTATTGACGCCCAACGTTCTCAAACGTGTTAAGCGGGGCAAGTTACAACCAGATTTGATCGGCTGAAAAGCCGAACTACAGAGGCAGTGGGAATAACCATGCATTTTCCCGGAAATATCATGGATTGACGGTCAAGGCGTAATATACTTCTGGTAATGGCCTTAGGGACATCATGCGCGGATATCCGAGCATGAGCCGATCGGATCGGCATATACCGAACAGTCAATCTTATCAATGAGGGCAGGAGTTGTGGTAACGAGATCTTATTGCCAAAGCCTGATTCTGACGTCGCTATTGACAGGTGTTCTTCCGGGTGTGGGTTCTGTTTCAGCTCAGACGCAGCCCAATGTGATTGTGATTATTTCGGACGACGCCGGGTATGCCGACTTCGGCTTTATGAACGGCCTGAGTGGGTCTACTTCTCAGATACCCACACCCAACCTCGACGCACTGGCGGCTCGTGGCGTGACATTTTCACGCGCTTACGTTGCTCAGTCCTGTCAGCCTACACGGGCGGCACTGGCGACCGGTGGTTACCAGAACCGTATCGGCAATGAAGTGGTGGGGGACAATATTCAGGGGCTGCCCGCCAGTGTCACCACGATATGGGATCGTATGCAGTCGCTTGGGTATTCCACAGCAGCAGTGGGCAAGTGGCACTTGGGTAGCGTCGATGGACCACAGGGGAATCGTCCGCAAACCCAAGGCGTCGAAGAGTTCTACGGCATCTGGCACGGATCGCGAACTTACACAGTCGGCAACACCGGCTTGCCTCAGACTCAACTTCTTAGAGAAACACTGGCTCCCTCCGGCGGACCGGTCACGGATACCGTGGTCGAAGCTGCTCACAGCGGGGAATACATCACCAATACCTTTGGTGATTACGGGGTGAACTTCATCCGGAATCACGCCAACGACAGCAACCCGTTCTTCCTGTATCAATCGTTCACCGCCCCTCATACGCCTTTGAATAATTCGCCGGATTTCAATGATCCGAGTCTCGCGGGATTGTCCGGCATCCAGAAGCAGTACGGGTCCATGATGCTGACCATGGATAAAGAGATCGGGCGGATGATGCAGGCCTTGGAGGATCCTAATGCGGACGGTGACACCAGCGACAGCATCGTCGACAACACGATGATCGTATTTGTCAACGATAACGGCGGGGCGCATGCCGGGTCTTCCTCACCCAATGGTGCTGACAACGGCGTGCTTCGAGGCGGCAAGGGAACGCCTTATGAGGGGGGCATCCGCGTGCCGATGATCCTCGCCGGTGCCGGCGTCAGCCCGTCCGTTCAGGGGACTGTTTATAACAAGCCGGTCCATGGTGTGGACATCCTTCCCACCGCATTTGCAGCAGGCGGCGGCTCCTTCGGCCCGGGAGATACCGGTATCGATGGCGTAAACCTCTTGCCGTTTATCAATGGGGCGGACACCTCGGACCCGCACCAGGTGATAGTTCATCGCCATCGACAGCAGTTCGCCGTCATTAAAGGGGATTGGACGCTGGTAAACGCGGGAGGTAGTTCCACCGCGAGTCATCAGCTGTTCAACCTGGCAACCGACGTGAGCCAGACGACCAATCTCGCCGCAGCCAACCCGGCTAAGGTCGCTGAGCTGCAGCGCGACCTGACTGATTACGAAGCGGTGTTCGACAAGCAGCGCTACGCGATCCTTGGTACGACCGCTGAGGATACGATCAACCTGTTTGATCACTTTACCTTCCGGCCCAGTCCACCGGTTCCGGGTGGCGAAGTGGTCATCATCGATGGAGCGATCGGAGACGGTGACTTTGAAGCACCGGGCGGGACCGGGGCCATGACATACGAAGACCACCCCAACTGGTTTAACGCCTCGGGCTCCGAAACCCTCAACTTCTCGAACACCACGCAGATGTTTGGGAGTTCTCAGTCCGGGTCGCGGGGTGGCATGCCGTTCAACAACCGGGTGCAGATCAACAACACCGGCTACACCATCACGGCCGAGGGTGAGGTCTTCAACGTTAGCTACGATTTCGGCGCGGGGGGGGCGCCGTCCAACTGGGAAGGTCTGGAAACGATGCGGACCTTCATCTTCACGTCCGCAACCGGTGTGGATGAGAACACGGTTGTCGGAGACCTCACCGAGCTTGGGGCCGACCTCTACCCCATCCCCGACCCGGCTATCCAGCAGTGGACAACACACCAAGGCAACGCGTTCTACGTCGCAACCGCGGCCGATGTCGGTAAAACCGTCTACTTCGGCATGGAGTTCATCGACCAAGGTTCCGGCACCAGCCTGTTCCCACGGATTGATGTGATCCGACTGACCGCCGTCGGCGGGGCTGGGTCCAGCGTCTCGACCACCAACTGGTCGAGTACCGGTGCCTGGTTTGAAGGCGGAACCAGTAACGTCGAGACCATGTTTACATCGGACGCGTTCCCGGGCGCGATACTCGAGTTTCCCACGACCGATACGTTCAGCTACATCTCCAATAACGATATGGTCAGGCGGACCGGCCTCGAGTACATGCTCAACAAGATGATCCTTAGCGGTACGTTCAACGGCACGCAGAATCAGTCGGCTACGATCCAGGGCAATGTCGTACTGTTCACCAACGACCTCAACGGTGTCGGGCCTCAGATCGCGGTGGATGCCGTCAACGGGGCGGGGGCCGGGTACAGTTACAACCTTGATCTCGACCTGTTGATGTATCACGACCTGACCCTGACCGGCGATGGCGATGTCACCGTGACGATCAACGGGCAGATCCGCGATTACTACACGCCGAGAACCTTGATCAAGTCCGGCAACAGCGTGGTGTCCCTGACGAACGGCAACACTTATGCCGGCGGGACCACCATCCTTGACGGGACACTCCTGGCCAATAACACCACCGGATCGGCGACCGGGTCCGGCAACGTGACCGTCAGCGGTTCCGGCATCCTTGGAGGGAATGGTTCGGTTAGCGGGACCGTGACTGTGATCAACGGCGGAACCATCGCCCCGGGCAATTCCGAGGGAACACTGTCCGTCGGCAGCCTGTTGCTTGATGACGGTGCGCTGAATATTGAACTGGGTATCGGTTTCGATCAGTTGGATATCGCCGGCAACTTGATTCTCGGCTCCAACGCCGTGCTGAATGTCCAACTGATCAACGGGTTCGTGCCCTCGTCGGGTCAAAGCTTTGACATCCTCGATTTCGTGTCCGTCACCGGGTCGTTCAGTGCGATCAACCTGCCCCTGCTCAGTGCCGGTCTTCAGTGGGATACCAGCAGCCTGCTGACCACGGGCGTGCTCAGCGTCGTCACCGGTTTGCAGGGTGACCTGGACGGTGACGGGTTCGTCGGCATCGTCGATCTGAACCTCGTGCTCAGCGTGTGGAACACCGATGGCTCAGCCGATCCCCGGGCCGATGTCAATGGCGATGGATTCGTCGGCATTGATGACCTGAACACCGTGCTGGGTAACTGGAACGCCGGAACCCCCCCCATGGATAACGCCAACATCCCCGAGCCG
>CAZJCN010000171.1:0-5855 GCA_964544195.1 uncultured Phycisphaeraceae bacterium
TCAACAAGCGCATCGATATCGCGTTGGGGGGCGACGGCAGCAGGTTCGATCATCCCGATCCGAAATACGGCTCCGGCGTGCTGCGGACCTATGACGGCGGGACGCGCGGGCAAAGCCTGGGGTATCTGCATACCGGCGAAGCGGTGGCGCACTATGTTCGCAAATCCATCCCGGACGCGGTGACGTTGATCGAGGGGCTTGAGCGCGAGTTGTTCAAGCCTTACATGGCCGAACGCTACCCCGGCAAGATCGTAGCGTTTCATCCTTCAGATTTTGAATGTGTCTTTGCAAAAGTGCATTTTCCTCTGGATCCACGAGCGCTGTTTCGGATCTGGCGTGCTTCCAATACGATGGCCTACGGCACCTACGTCGGGACCGACAAGATCGGCCACTTCGTGGACATGGGGTACCACTACTACACGGTCTACCGTCGATTCAGAAAGGAAGGCATCCCCGAGCGGCAGGCGATGTACGATGCTTTCCATGCGTTTGACAAGGGGGTCATGAGCGAGCGGTCGATACTCGGGTATGCGACCGCCGGGGCCTATTCCAATGCCGACATGGCCTCGAATTACGTGGGGTGTCTGTTCTATCGGAACCTGACCGAGCCGGTGCGGTTGAAGGGGGTGTTACGTCCTCCGGCGGTGGTCCGCGACGGTGAGTATTGGCGGCTCAACGACCACGTCCGGGGCGAGCCGGACTTCTTCTCGTGGTTCATCTCCGACCACTACGACGAGGTACTCAACCCCAGCCATTACGAAAAAGGGATGCAGGGGGCGATGCGCCGGGCGATCAAAGAGCGGTGCAAGGACCTGCGGGCTTTCTACGTCGACGACCAGGGCCGACCCCACCCCCCGGGCTGGTTCGAGAACAAGATGTATGAGCTGGCGACTTACTACAATGTCGACTACGGCCATTCTCGTAAGTTCGACGAAATATTGCACTTAGACAAAGTCTGCCCGATCGGAGAGTAAGGACGACCCTTTCCATTTGAACACCGGCGTGTTTGTCCGTCTCGCTCAAGTCGGCCCGCGATAAGGGTCGATAACTAAAGCACGGGCGCGGTATTGGTGCGCCCATGTGAGGCAGGACCCTATGGGACAGATCACAACCGGTGTCGGCCTGATCAGTGGTATCGATATCGCCGGCTTGGTCGATCAGCTGATAGCGCTCGAACAGCGCCCGAAGGTGTTGATCGAACAGCGTAACGCCGTCCTGACCGCCCAGCAGACCGCGCTTCAGGACGTGAACTCCCGCCTGCTAGCGATGAAGTTCAACGTCGATTCACTGACCGGATCGACCACTTTCGACGCTACGACCGCCACCAGCAGCAACGAGAATGTCCTGACGGTGTCCTCCGGCAGCGGGGCGGTGCCGGGCAACTACAGCTTCACGGTCGATCGACTTGTCTCCAGTCAACAGGTGCTGACCAAGGGTTTCAAAGACATCGACTCCACACCCATGGGGACGGGGACACTGACGTTCGAGCGGGGCGATGCCCGGTTGGATTCCAATACCAGTCTCAGCCATCTCAACGGCGGGGCCGGCGTCGAACGCGGGCTGATCCGGGTGACCGACCGGTCCGGCGCGGTGGGGCTGATCGATCTCTCTCGTGCCGTGACGATCAATGACGTCATCGAAGCGATCAACAGCGCGACCAACGTCAGTGTTCGGGCGTCGGTGGAGGGTGACCATCTGGTGATCACCGACAACACCGGGCTGAGTTCGGGTGACCTGACCATCACCAATGCCGGCCTGACCGAAACCGCCACCTCATTGGGTATCGCCGGGACGAGCAACACCGGGTCCATCACCGGCACCGATATCAACTACCTCGGGGAAGACACGCCGCTGGCGGTGCTCAACGACGGGCAGGGGATCGATATCCGCGACTCGACCATCCCCGAGATCACGATTACCGACGGGAACGGGGTGAGTTTCGACGTCGATCTGCTGCATGAAACGACACTGGGCGAGGTAATCGACACGATCAATGCCGCCAGTGCCGCGGCAGGGGCTGGGGTCACGGCTGCGATAGCCGCCGACGGGGTAAGCCTGGTCCTGACCGACTCCGGTCCCGGCGGGGCCAACTTCAAGGTTGAGGCCAACGCCTCCAGCACCAGTACCGCAGCGGCTGACCTGGGCCTGGTCGGCAGCGATACGGACGGGGACCAGCAGATCGACGGAGACCGGATCATTGCCGGCTTGAATTCTCGGCTGTTGAAAAAGCTCAACGGCGGACAGGGGCTGGGGGCGACGACCTCATCGGTACGCCAGTTGACCAACGGCACGCCAATCGCGGACCTGTTCGATGGCGCGGGGCTGACGACGGGACCGCTCAATGAGATGCGGATCATCACGAAGTCGGGTTCGAGTTACGACATCAATCTCGATCCACTGACCACAGCCGGCGATCTGATCAACCTGATCAATACCACCACTGGCGGCGATGTCACGATGTCGATCGAGGGCAACGCCTTCAAACTCACGGACAACACCGCCGGGGGCGGGAACTTCCAGGTGCTCGACATCCCAGGCTCCGGCGTCACCGTCGTGGCTGACTTGGGCCTGACACACAACTCGACGGTCAACACCGTCACCGGCGTCGACACAAACCCGGTCCCGACACCAACCACGCAGACCGGGGCCGGGCAGGTATCCATCACGGACCGAGCGGGGGTGAACTTCACGGCGGATCTCACGAACGCCAAGAGCGTCAGTGACATTATCCAAGGCATCAACGACGCCAGCGCCGCGGCGGGTGCCGGGATTACGATTGCGCTCAACCGGGCCGGCAACGGGCTGACGATCACCGACAGTTCGGGCGGGTCCGGTGATATCGTTATTTCGGACACTACCGGTGCCACCGCGACGAACCTCGGCCTGGCCGGCACATTTTCCGATGACACAGTCGAATCCGGAAACCTTCAGTACCAGTACCTCACCCTCGGCACGCGGCTGGACAGCATCGGCTTTGTCAAGGGCAAGATCTCCATCACCGACAGCACCGGCAAGACGGCTACGATCAGCCTGCAGGAAACCGAGCAGACCATTGCTGATGTGCTCCAGGACATCAACGGCGCGGGGCTGGCGATCAACGCCCGGATCAACGACAACGGCGACGGCATCCTGCTGGAGGACACCAATACCGGAACGCTGGTCAACGCCATCAAGGTCGAGGAGGCCGGGTCGGGCACGGCTAAAAGTCTGGGCATCCTTGGCGAAGCCACCAGTGCCGGCGACGACCTGGATGGCAGCTTCGAAAAGACGATCGACTACACCAGCGACGCCATGACCGGCACGACGCTGCTGACCGCGTTGAAATCCGGCAACGGCATCGACTTCAACAGCGCCTCCACCGACTTCAAGATCACCACGCGCGACGGCAACAGCTTTGAAGTCGATATCACGGCCGGCACATTGACCGTGGATGACCTGATCTCGGCTATCGAAACCGCATCCGGCGGATCGGTGTCGGTCAACATTGACTCGACCGGAACCAAGCTCGAAATCACGGACAATACGTCCGGCAGTGGGAAGCTGACGTTCGAAGCCATCAACGATTCGGAAGCTTTGAGCGATCTTGGATTCAAGGACGACGATGACGGCGACGGCAAGTCCAAGTCTGCGGCCTTGGTGGAAGTGACCACGCTCAGCGACCTGGCGGACCTCATCAATGAATCCGACGTCGGCGTGACGGCGGCGATCATCAATGACGGGTCCTCCGGGACGCCTTACCGCCTGATCCTCAGCGCCGATACGCCCGGCTCGGACGGGGCTTTCGTCTTCGATGACGGGGGAGCCAATTTCAAAGCCTCGACCTTCTCTGAAGCGCAGGACGCGGTGGTGTTCTACGGCTCATCGAATCCCGCACTCGCCCAAGTGATCACCTCCACCAGTAACACCCTGGAAGACGTGATCCCGGGAGCGACGATCAATCTGCTGGCGACTTCGGATCAGCCGGTGCAGGTTACGATCGCTCAGGATGATGCGGCGGTCACCGCTGCGGCGCAGACGTTCGTCGACAGCTTTAATGAGTTGATCGACACCATCGACCAGTACGACACCTATAACGCGGAAACCGAGGAGCGGGGGTTGCTCCTGGGCGATCCCGCGCTCGTACAGCTCAAGAACCGGCTGTATTCGTCCATCATCGCTCGCAGCAGTGACCTGTCGGGCAGTTTTACCTCGCTGGCGCAGGTCGGGATCACCGTTGGCGCGGGGGCGAAGCTCAAGTTCGATGCGAACAAGTTCCAGGACGCCTTGAATACCGACCGTGAAGCGGTGAAAAACCTGTTCACCTTCATCGAAACGGAAACCAACGAGGACGGTGAAACGGTTACCACGGCTCAAGGCGTCGGCAAGGCGATCGACGCCCTGCTCGAACGGTTGACGGATACGGAGACCGGCATCATCGAGAGTCGGGTTTCGGCCATCGATCAGCAGATGGAATTGAACAACGACCGGATCGAGCGTCTCGACGAGCTGATCGAGGCCAAGCGGGCCAGGCTCGAGGCCGAGTTCGCCGCGATGGAGGCGGCCTTGGCGGACCTGCAGAAACAAAGCTCCGCCTTGGCGAGCTTCCAGCCCATCAGCTTCAACAGTGGAAACAACTCGAACAACAACCAGTAAGCGGTGACTGATCCCTGACGGTTTGGGGGGGCATGCTTATCGGTCCTGCCGAGGCCGCTTAGCTAACGACCTGACAGGGTCTTAGCCGATATCCATACCACCGGCAGGTGGCTTTTCTGCCGGCAGGAAGATCTAAGTCCATGAGCCAGAAACCGGTCAATCCGTACCTCAAGACCAAGATCATGACCGCCAGCCCGGAAGAGCTGCGTCTGATGCTCTATGACGGTGCGCTGAAGTTCTGCCGGCAGGCACGGGCGGCTCTGGAGAAGAAAAACTACGAGGAAAGCTACAACAACCTGATGCGGGCGCAGAAGATCGTGCTGGAGCTGTCCACCAGCCTGAACCACGACGCCGATCCGCAGCTGTGCCAGCGCCTCAGCGCGTTGTACACCTATGTCTATCGCCTGCTGGTTGACGCCAACATGCAGCGAAAGACCTCGATCCTTGACGAAGCCATCAAGCTGATCGAGTACGAGCGTGAGACCTGGCGGCTTCTGATGGAAAAACTCGCCAGCCAGGGCAAGCCCTCCGAAACCTCCATCACGACCGCGCAGCAGACCGCGATCAGCAGCCTGTCACAGAGCGCGTGATACCAACCGATCAGCATGATTTCATTCAGCAGTACACCCCGGCATCACCGGGGTTTTTGTTTGTCCGATTCAGTGTGGCGGGCGCATATCGAGTCGATGAAATCACCCTCTGCTTATCGACGTCGTAAGCAGACACCCATCCATGCCGGCATGAGCAGACCCAGCACGCCGGGCTCAGGCACGAAAGCGGCACCGGTGAGAGTGATCGTATAGCTATCAAGGCTAAACGGAAGTGGCATCAGGGACCAGTCAGCAATGGGGAGTGCTGCACCGGGACCGTCCGGCGCTCGTTCCACGTCGTACGGATTCAAGAACCACAGTTCATTACCCCCCAAGTTCGAAGCCCCCGGAATGGATCCTGCCGAGTAAGCCAAATAGTAGATACCAGGCGAGGAGACGAACGCATCCGTGATCATGACACCCGTATTAGTGCTGTCGATATAGCCGGCTACGCCATAGCCAGCCGAATTGAACAAGAACATTCTTGGAGGTCCGTATGTCAAGCCGCCGGTGCCAATTGCGGAAAACGTGTTCGGATCGGTAATCAGGATCTGGTACATATCGACGTCTTCCAGACCGACAGCGGTACCATTGATCTGAGTCAACGGCCCTGAGCCGATGGCTATATCGGCG
>CAZJCN010000172.1:0-5790 GCA_964544195.1 uncultured Phycisphaeraceae bacterium
GGTGGTAAGCCTGTTGCGCGGCGACGATCGAAAGCACGCCGGTGCCCACGATCACCGTCGTCAACGCCGCTTCGATCAGCGTAAAGCCACGCGACCGGCTTCGACATTTCCGGGATCGTTGCATAGGTGATGACCGTTGCTTCATGGACGTATCCGCACTCATGTTCATCTCACCAACCACAAACCTACGATTCACGGCTTGGCTGGGGAAGCATGGTCCGTGTTTACCGGACATATGCCTGGTCGGATGATCGTTACGATCCGCACAGACTGATTCATGGTTCCCTTCTCCACCGATGACGTCTTACTTGACCAGTGTCGAAAGCTTGAAGATCGGGAGGATGATCGCCATGGCGATAAAACCCACCACCGAACCCATGATGATGATCATGATAGGTTCGATCATACTGGTGACGGTTTTGATGACTTCGCGCAGCTGCTTGGCGTAAAACCCGGAGATCTCGTCGAGGACCTCGCCGAGCTTACCCGACTCCTCACCGGCCGCGATCATCTGGACAACCGCCCGGGGAAGGAGGGCGCTCTTGCTTAACGGCAATGCAATCTTCTTACCCTGTTTCACCGACGTGTACACGTTCCGCCACAGCTTACGGAACAGCCGGTTGCCGCTGATATCCCCGGTGATCGCCAGTGTGTCCAGCATCGGCACGCCTGCGTTTACCAGTTCACCCATCGTGTGCAGGCTCCGGCTGATGTAGAGCGCACGGAACATCTTTTGGAAGATCGGGAACCGGAGCTTGGTGGCGTCGAACCACCAGCCCCCGGCTTCGGTCTTGACGAAGAAATACAGCGCCACCAGGACAAGAATGATCGCCAGCACCACCGCCCACCACCAGTTGACCATGAATGCCGAGAGATTCATCAGGAAGATGGTCGGCCAAGGCATGGCTGCTTCTTTGCCTTGGAAGACCGCGGCGAATCTCGGCAGTACGAATGTCAACAGAAAGATCGTAACCGCCACCGCCAGCCCGCCGATCACGCACGGATAGATCATCGCGCCGATGACCATGGCTCGTGTTTCGATCTGCTGGGCCAGGTAGGCCGCGATCCGTTCAAGCATCTGGCTGAAGCTGCCGGACATTTCCGACGCACGCACCATGTTGACGTAGAGCGGGCCGAACAGCTTCGGGTGCTTCTGCAAAGCCTCGGAGAACTGCTTGCCGGACTCCACGTCCTGCTTGATCTCCATCAGGATCTGCTTGAACTTGGCGTTTTCGGTCTGCTCGGCGATACCTTCGATCGCGGCACGCAGGGAGATGCCGGCACGAACCATCACGGCCAACTGCGTGGTGAAGTTCAACACGTCCCGGGCGGACGGGCCCGAGCTGTAATTCAGTGCTTTGAGTTTGTCGGCAAAGCTCTTGGCTGAGCCGGTGTTGATCGGGGTCAGTTGAAGGACCGTGTTGCCTTGGGCGCGCAGTTGCTGAGCCGCCGCGAGGGCGCTCTCAGCGGTGAGGATGCCGACGGACGTCTGTCCGCCACTGGTTCGCATCTGGTAACGATAAGTCGGCATGGTTGATTCGGCCCTTCGTTGACTTCTCCCTCAACGGGCGGTGTCTTTGCGGTTGGTCGATCCGGTCAGGCGACCAGCGCCCGTTCGAGTTTCTCGGGGTACGCCGCCTGAGCGATCGCGTCCTCCCGACTGATCATCCCGTTGAAGTACAGCTCCGCGATCGAGTTATCCAGGCTGTTCATGCCCAGCGCCCGGTTGGTTTCGATCACGTTGGGGATTTCGAATGCCCGGTTTTCACGGATCAGGTTCCGGACCGCCGGCGTACAGAGCATGATCTCCACGCCGGGGACCATGCCTTTCTTGTCGATCCGCTTGAACAGGGTTTGTGAGATCACCGCCTGAAGGGTGTTGGCCAGCATGGACCGGATCTGGTTCTGCTGGTCGGCGGGGTACATATCGATGATACGCTCGATGGTCTGTGATGCGTTGACGGTGTGCAGCGTGGAGAGAACGAGGTGACCGGTTTCCGCGGCTGTGATAGCTGCGGCGGTGGTTTCCAGGTCACGCATTTCACCCACGAGGATGATGTCCGGGTCCTGACGCAGCACGTGTCGCAGGCCGGAGGCGAAGCTGGGCGTGTCGGTGCCCAGCTCACGCTGTTCGATAGTGCACTTGTCACTGATCAGCGCGTATTCGATAGGGTCTTCCAGGGTGATGATGTGCTTGTGATATCGCTTGTTCATCGCGTCGATCATCGCCGCGAGCGTGGTCGATTTACCCGAGCCGGTGTCGCCTGTGACCAGCACCAACCCACGGGGCAGGTACGTCAGTCGGCTGATGACTTCGGGCAGGTTCAGGCTTTTCAGCGGTGGGATTTCGGTCTTGATCGCACGCAGCGCGATGCCGACCGTACCGCGTTGCAGGTGGGCGTTGACACGGAACCGACCCACGCCCGGCACCTCGTACGAGAAGTCAACGTCCTTGATCTTTTCGAACACACGCATCTGCTCTTCGTTGGCCATGTGCTTGAGCATCCGCATGGCACCCTCAGCCGTCAGTACGGGATAGTCCAACGGCGTCATCACCGTGTGCTGTCGCACCATCGGCGGATGCCCGGTGATCAGGTGGATGTCCGAGCTGTCCATCTCCAACGCGGTTTTCAGGATCGTATCCAGGTCCATGTTGCCCTCGTGGCTGATTTCCTGTCGTTCGATCGGCGGGCCTCACAGCCCATCAATACCACCGGCCGTATGACGGGGGGTCGGGTTATCTATCGACGCTAATCGACTTACGCATAAGCACTCGGCTCGGCATCGACACACGGACCAATCCCCATTACGACCCAGACCGCATAATCGTTATGACTGGCTTTGCCCTCACGGACAGCGCAATCGCTCTCACAGCGATCTTTCTTCAGGTTATGCGTGTCTGAAATGGCCCCCGCCGACAGAAATTGGGGGAAGATCCGGTTGTATGTTCAGGCCGCTTCTTCGGAGGTTGGCGGGTCTTCAATAATCAGATCGGCGTCGATGGTGGTGTTGAATCGTAGCCCGATCTCGTATGCCGGCAGGTCCAGCCCCTCGACAGGCTTGCACCACGCCACGACACCGCCAGAGGCGACGCTACCCCGCCCGTTCGTTTCTATGATCAGGCAACAAGCCGTGTCCGGCTCGATCGGACCGCCGTGCAACACTCGGGCACCGGTTTCAGAGATATCCACCGTGCGGACGACATAGATACCTGCGGGGTTCTGCCCTCGATCCACACGCAACAGGCATCGGCGAACCGCGTCACGACGGGTGCTGGTAGCGGACCGTCGGTCTTTGTCGGGTTCCACAGCCGTCTTGCGCTGTGCTTTGACTCTGGCCAGCGCGCCACGCCATTCATCCTCGCTGAGGCTGTGCGTGAACGTGTTCAGGGCCCCGGTCGGTTTCGGGTTGGCTCCGGCAGACATCGGCAGACTCCTGGGTTATCCGCCAGTGGGTTCCATCGGGCTGCTGGTCAACCAATCGGCATCGATCGGCTGATCGAAACGCACGCCCACGTCATGCCAGTGATCGTCGACCGGTCGGCACCAGACGACCACGGCACTACGCACCATTCCCCGCCCCTGACCGTCCTGAAACGCGACCGTGCAGCGCGTTCGGGGCTGGAAGACCTGTTCGCTGCTGAATCCCAGCCCGGTTGGCGATACGTCGCGCGCCCTGACCAGATACGTGCCATGCTGCCCGGTGTTATCGCCTAGGCGGATCATGCAGCGGATATGTTCGGGGACGGAGATGCGGGGATAGGTTCTGCGGTTGGGGTTGTCGTCATCGCTGTGGTCTGATGGTGCTTCGCGGGCTGAGCGCTCCGCGTCCTGTAACAGCGCCATCCACTGCCGTTGGCTGAGCCAGAGGCGCGCCGCCCCACGGGCGTTTTTATGAGGATCGTATTGGGGTGCGGTGTCACTCACGGGTCGGCTTTCGTATGTCCGCACGACAAGTGCGGGGTACGGGTCCGTCAGTTCGGATTTCAAAAGCATCGACCGGGCTGACGATCGCCTTGATGGCCAAGGATGTGTTTGATCGTCCTCCGGGCCGGGCGAAATGACTGTACGGATGAAAGCGGTTGTACCGACCGGGCGGGGTGGTCGTTATCCCGCCGAGGTCAGTAATGAATCGGACACACCAATGAACCGTGTCGGAAGCTTGGAGGTGATTCGGGGTCAGTCTTCGTAATGTTCACGTCTTTCCCAGCCGGTTTCGAACAGGCGGATGATGTTGCCCCGCTGGTAGGGGTGGGCTGCGATCACGTCCGGATTCAGCTCGATGCCCAGTCCGGGGCGATCCGATACCTCGATATGGCCGTCGCGGACTTCGAAATAATAGTCCAGCACGTCATTCAGCCAGGGATTCTGTTCGTTGTTGAAGTCGTCAAAGAACTCGTGGATGAAGAAGTTGGGGGTGGAGGCGTTGAGATGGGCGCACGCCGCGGTGCCGACCGGTCCTTGAGCGCTGTGGGGGCAGACCAGCCCGCCATGGGCGTCGATCATCCCTGTGATCTTCTTGGTGATGCCGATCCCGCCGAGGTACAACGGCTCGGGCTGCAGGAACTGCACCGCCTCGTGCTTGAGCAGCTCGGCAAACTGCTCGGGTCGGTGGTAGTCTTCGCCGCAAGCAATCGGCACGGGCGAGCGTCGGGCCACCTCCACCATCATGGCGATGTTCTGCGGCGGAACCGGTGCCTCCAGCCAGGTCGGTTGAAACTCCTCGATCCGTTGAGCCACGACCACAGCCTGCTCCACGGTGAAACGGTTGTGGGCTTCAATGAGGATGTCCACGTTCGGCCCGACCGCGTCTCGGACCGCCCGGATAATGTCAATCGACAGGTCCTCCTCGTACCGGGTCATGCGTCGCCAGGCCGCTCCGAACGGATCAAACTTCAAAGCGGTATAACCTCGACGCACTACCTCACGAGCGCGCTCGGCAAATGCCTCGGGGGTTCGATCACCCTGATACCAGCCGTTGGCATAGACGCGCAGCCGATCATGGCAACGCCCGCCCAGCAGATCGACGACCGGTTTGCCCAGGGCTTTACCCTTGATATCCCAGCAGGCGATCTCGATCGCTGACACCGCGCAGCCGTGGATCTGCCCGCCGTCGGTGTAGACGTCTCTCCACATGTTCCGGAAGATCAGCTCGGTCTGGAAAGGGTCCAGCCCAATGAAATAAGGCTCCAGTTCTCGGATCGCCGCTTCGACCGCTCTTGCAAAACCGTTGACGGTTCCCTCGCCCGTGCCGTAGATCCCTTCGTCCGTGTGGACTCGGGTAAACAACCAGTTTTTCCAGGGATTACCGCAGATAAACGTTTCGACGTGTGTGATTTTCATGGCGATGTGATTTCAGTTTGACATCATTTCCGTTCAACCCTACTGCTCAGCCATAGCACACAAGCGCATGAATCAGTTTAACGATTCATCGCCGTGGCAGGTCAGCGGGGGTATAAATTGGCCGGCGAAATCCTTCAACGTGCCTGTGGGACCGGCTTATAAACGCGGATCCAATCGACTTTGAACGTGTGATTGTCCTTGTTCTTCAGCTCGTTGTCGGTTGGTGTCAGCTTCTGAGCGGACCGCCAGTCCTGGTCTTCCATGTTGATGATGATGTCCATCGCCTTGCTCAGGCCGGTTCCGTTGGTGTAGTTGTGGGGGTCAATGATGTCCTTGCCGTCGACGGTCCGAACGAGCTTGCCGTCGATGTAATATTCGAGGTGCCACGGGTCACGCCAGTACATGCCGACACGGTGATAGTCCTTGTGCCAGATCGTCCCGTCGCGGT
>CAZJCN010000173.1:0-1559 GCA_964544195.1 uncultured Phycisphaeraceae bacterium
CTGGGCCAAGGCGATCCGCATCGGGCTGGCTTACCTTTCTGGACGTCTGATAACTCATGCAACAGCGGCGTGTCGGGATTGTAGCGGATCCCCCCATCACGTCCTATAGACCCTTCGATGGCTCCACGAGATACCGACAGCCGATATCATGATCACTATGCGATATCTACCGATGATCTTTACCGTGCTGTGCGTCCTGTTTGTGGCCGGCTGTACGATCAACACCGCAAACACGACGGACACTCGTGTCGAGTCCCACCTGACCAGTGCGGAACGTTTTCAGGATAGCGGGCTGCTGGACGCGGCCTTGGCCGAGTTCGGTCTGGCGTTGGAAGTCAATCCCAACATCGCCGATGCGCACATGGGGATGGGCAGCATCTATTATCAGCGTGGCGACTACGAGCTGGCCAGCCGGGCATATGAGCGGGCGACGATCGTCGAGCCGAACCGGTATGAGGCACACTACTACCTGGGGCTGATGAAGCAGTTGCTCGGTCGGTTCCGTGAAGCGCTACACGCATACCGTACCGCCTGGCAATTGAACCCGGAGGATTTCAAGGTTAACCGCGAGCTGGCGTCGACGTACCTGCAGATGGGCCGACCGGGCGAGGCGCTGACGTTCGCCAAGGAAGCAACACGGCTGGACCCGGACAGTCAGGCGGCTTGGTGCAATCTCGCGGCCACATACAATCTGCTCGAGCGTTACGAGGAAGCGGTGGACGCCTATCGGCAAGCGGCGGAGCTTGGTGATCTGGCTGACCCGGTACTGTTGGGTCTGGCTGATGCGCATATCCATCTGAACAACCTCGAACAAGCCCGGATCGTGCTGGAAGCGCTGATCCGAAGAAGCCCGTCCGTGACCGCTTACGAACGGCTTGGGTATGTCAAGTTCAAGCTGCGGCAGTTTCCCGAGGCGTTAACCGAATACCGCAAGGCGATGGCGCTCGATCCCAACGACACCGCCACGCTCAACGGTTTGGGAGCCTGCCTGATGACGCTGTACATCCAAGACGGCCGAACCGACAAAGCGATGCGAAACGAGGCACTGAACGCCTGGCGTAAGAGCATCCGCATCGACCCCAAGCAGCCAAGAATCACCGATCTGCTGGCACGATTCAGCCGGATCTGATCTCAGGCCGCGACCCCGATCCCAACGCTATCCAGTCTGAATCATGAAAAAAGCCGCACCGGAAAGGATGCGGCTTTTTAATTAATTGGACGAACAGCGTCGTCGGGTCAGGTCAAGTAGCTTTCTTCGAGCGTCATCCTGAGCTTTTCAAGCGCACGGTTCTGGATTTGGCGGACACGTTCCTTGGTCACGCCAATCAGTTTGCCGACCTGTTCGAGGGTCAGCTGTTTAGGCTCCGGCTTGGAGCCGTTGGCGGGGCCTTCGATGACGTTGAAGCGGTGTTCGATGACTTCCCGCTCGATGTCCGTCAGGTCGGCCCGGTTCTTGATGAAGATCTCCTTGACCTCGTCGGCACACTCGAGTTCGTGTTCCGCCCGACGGGTTTCGCTGTAGTCTGAGCGCTCCATCGCCGGATCGTATTCCGCGGGGA
>CAZJCN010000173.1:1659-5773 GCA_964544195.1 uncultured Phycisphaeraceae bacterium
ACCCGCTCGGCTTCCTTGTCGGGCAAGGCGAAGACTTCGTTGTCCACGTACTCGTACTTGTTCTGGATGATCCGATCGACGATGGCCCGCTCCTGGTTAGTCAGTGCGCGGACCTTACGCTTGCGGGGGTTGGCCTGTGTGCCACCTTTACGCCGACTGGTAGCGCGTGACCGCGCCGGTCTGGACTTGGAACGGGTACGTTCCTTCATGGTGCGCCTCGACTTTTCCCTGCCCCTGGATCGACCGCTTGCCTGCCCGCCCCTCTGCGGCATGGCTAGGTTGAGACAAGATAGACCGGCGGGGGAGGACGCTGCCGGGCATATCCGTCTCACCCTAATTTACTATTGAGAGTGAGTTTTGGTTCCACTTATTTAGAAAATTTCCAAAAATTCTCGGACTTTTTGACCCCTCACAGGCAGGATGTGGATAACGCCCGATGCACCATAAATACCCCCGAACAGCTTAAACATTTGTATTAAAAGTTCTTATAATTATATATCTGGCTGGCTACACGAATACTCCCCTCCCTGATTGACCGACCATGTTGAGCGGTCTAAACTCGATCGCTTATATAGATCTTAAAGGTCTTACACAACAAGAGTTAATGGGCTTTTTACATTCGAGACATCCAACCCGGAGGTACCCATGCCATACACCCTTCCCGATCTGCCTTATGCCTACAACGCCCTTGAGCCGGTCATTGATGCCCAGACGATGGAGATCCATCACAGCAAGCACCATAACGCTTATGTGACCAATCTGAACAAGGCGTTGGAGGGCGTTGACGCCCCAGCCGATGTGAACGAGCTGATTCGGCAGTTGGATTCCATCCCCGCTGAAAAGCGTACCGCGGTCCGCAACAACGGCGGCGGACACGCCAATCACAGCCTCTTCTGGCGGGTGCTGGCTCCGGTCGGCCAAGGGGGCAGCCCGTCAGCGGAGCTTCAGTCGGCGATTGATTCTGACTTGGGCGGGATGGATGCCTTCAAAGATGCGTTTTCCACCGCGGCCGCGACTCGGTTCGGCTCAGGCTGGGCTTGGCTGGGGGTGAAGGCCGGCAAGCTGTGTGTCTGCTCCACGCCGAACCAGGACAACCCCCTGATGGGCGAGTCCTACGTGGATTGCCCCTGTACTCCGATCCTCGGCCTGGACGTGTGGGAGCACGCGTACTACCTGAAATACCAAAACCGGCGACCGGATTACATCAAGGCATTCTGGGACGTCGTAAACTGGGAGCAGGTTTCGAAGAATTACGCTTCGGCCAAGTAAACCCGGCCCGAAATCCGTTTTCTATCAGCGTGCCCTCGGGCACGCTTTTTTGCGCGCTTATCGGCCCTCACCTCGACACCTTGACAAGCCGATACTGGACACAGCCAAGCGTCTGAACGGTCTGATTACCGGTCTGAGCGGGCGGGCTTTGAAACGGGACATGGACACGGACCAGAGGGCGATATGAAACATTACGACTGTATCGTGATCGGGACGGGGCCGGCGGGCCAGAAGGCTGCCATTCAGGCGGCCAAGCTCGGGAAGCGTGTAGCGGTCATCGAAAAGAACAAGGTGCTGGGCGGGGCCCAGATCAACACCGGGACGATCCCGTCCAAGGCATTGCGCGAGGCGGCGTTGCATCTGACCGGTGCGGCCAAACGCGGGCTGCTGGGACAGTCATATCGGGTTAAAAAAGAAATCACGATCGCGGACCTCGTGGCAATCAGTCAACAGGTAATCCGGCACGAGTGGGAAACGATCCGTGATCAGTTTGACCGCAACGGCATCGACCTGATCTGGGGACACGCGCACTTCGAAGGCCCCAATCTCCTGCAGGTCGTGCGCGACAATGAAACGGAGATGGTCACGGCGGACAAATTCATGCTCGGGGTCGGTACCAAGCCGGCGAAACCCGATCACATCCCGTTTGACGGCAAGCGGGTATTCTGCTCGGATCAGCTCCTGCAATTAGAGCATCTGCCGAAGTCAATGATCGTGGTTGGCGGCGGGGTGATCGGGTGTGAGTATGCCTGCATCATGGCGACACTGGGCGTCCGTGTCACGCTGATCGAGGGCCGACACCACGTACTGGGATTCCTGGATCAGGAGATCACGGAGGCGTTCCAGTATTTCATGAGGAATAATGGCATCACGCTACGCTTGGGAGAGAAGGTCGAAGGGATTCAGATCGACGAGGAGGCGGAGGACGGGGCGCGGGTGCAGGCAACGCTGGAATCCGGTAAACGAATCCGGGCGCAGACCCTGCTCTACTCGGTCGGCCGACAGGGCGTGTGCAAGGATCTGGCGTTGGAGAACGTTGGGATTGAATACGATGACCGCGGTCGACTCAAAGTGAACGAGTTTTACCAGACGGATGCCCCGCACATTTACGCGGCGGGAGACGTGATCGGCTTCCCGGCATTGGCCAGCACGAGCATGGAGCAGGGTCGGCGTGCGATGTGCCACGCGTTCGGGGTCGATACCAAGAACTTCAACACGCTGTTCCCCTTCGGCATTTACGCGGTGCCGGAGATCTCCATGGTCGGCAAGACCGAGGAGCAGCTGACCGACGAGGCGATCCCGTATGAGGCGGGCGTGTGTTCATATAAAGAGCTGGCCCGGGGGCGATTGCTCGGGGACGACTCGGGCATGTTGAAAATGCTGATTCACCAGGACACGCACCAGATCCTCGGCGTACACGCGATCGGGACCGGTGCCACCGAATTGATCCACATCGGTCAGGCGGTGATGGCGCTGGGCGGGACGGCGGAATACTTCATCGACAACGTGTTCAACTTCCCGACCCTGGCGGAAGCCTACAAGATTGCGGCGTACAACGGGCTGAACAAGCTGTCACACGTATGCCACGGCGGCATCCGCAACGAAGCAGCGTAAAAGCGCGTGGTCCCGGCGAGGTTTATACCCCCGCGTGCTGAACCACAGGAAGGCGCATAATGACCGGCTCAAGGTTAGGTTGATCGTATCGAGTCGGTTCGAACTCGTCGGGGTCCATCGCCAAAAGTTGTTCCGCTCGCTTACGGGCTGCGTCCTGCTTGGGATACCTGACTTCGCGATAGCCGGTGACCGATTGTGGAACAGACAGGATCGCGACCCAGCGCTGGTAGTCGCGTTCGCCGTGCCATTCCAGCCGATCCAGCAGACCCAGGTACCAGTCGCGGAAGGCTTTTTCCCTTGCGTGCCAACCGGGCATGAGCTTTCGCAGGAATGCACAGCTGGACATAATGCGGAGCTGCCAGTCCTGTGCTTTCCATTCGAATCGGATCCGTCGTCCGAGGATTTCGAATTCCGGCCGATTGTGATGCCGGTAGGTGATCCGGTCGCCGCGTTCGGGGATCACGTTAAACCGTTTGCGATCCCGCCGGTACTTTTCAGGGCTGGTGAGCAAAGCTGAAACGTACACCTCGTCCTTGATCAGCATAACCTTGGCGAGATTCCAGACTACGGCCCGGGTCAGCTGGTAATGGTGGGCCGGATCGTCCTTGCGGAAGACCTCGACGAGCTTATCGCAATAAAGCTTGGCGTAGGGGATCCCCCCCCAAAGGACACAATCGAACGCACGGATGATCACGTCTCGCATCAAATCGTCGGCAACATGCATACCGCGAGTTGATCGGAAGGTCTGCCGCATCAAGACACGGAACTGTTTGGCGATGCGCTGTCCCTTTTCACGGTCGATGAGCCGGCCGATCCATTCGCTGCCATACCACGCTTGAAGCGTGTTGGTTTTACGCCGCAGCGCCTGGCGGGCTGTTTCATACTCGTGCTGGGCCTCCACGACGAACAGGTCGGGACGGACGGCGATTTTTCGGCCGATCTTGAATGCGCGAAGATTGCGTTCCTTCTCGCCGGCGGTGACTTCGACGATCGCCTTTTCGATAGCCTCCTGTGTCAGGGGGAGGTAGCCTTTCTGAAACGCGATCCCGAGCATCATGATATTGGCGTAGAGCTTGGTATCGAGGATGCGTTCGCACAGGTCACCGACGTTGAAACCGAAGTATCGATCGGGCATGGTATAGCGTTTGATCGCTTCCTGCACCTGTTCCACATCGAAGTCTTCATGCCCCATGAGGGTGAGGATAGTCGGTGTTTTGGCTGTGTTGACCAC
>CAZJCN010000174.1:0-3012 GCA_964544195.1 uncultured Phycisphaeraceae bacterium
TGCCTGCTGCGCATCCGGGCGTTTCGTGAATTAGGCATGACCGACCCGGTGATGAGCCGGTAGGTCGTACCATGAGCGTGTGATCAACCGTGTGCCCCTGTCAGAACCAGGCCTTTTTCTGGTTGATGTAAAGCTCGACAAATTCCTCATCGGACTTGGTCAGGTAGATGATCCCCTCGATCAGGCCGATCAGGATGCCGAATCCGCACGTCACGATGGTGATGACGATTCGCAGGATCCCACCGACCGTATCACCCAAGATGAAGCGGTGGATGCCCAACCCGCCGAAGAGGATACCCAGGATGCCCGCCAAGACTTTCTTTTCAGCGCCCGGGATCTGCTCAGCCATCTTGATCTCCTGTTGAATGAGGTGAAATCGTGCAAACAGGCTAAATGAGATGGCTCTATTTACCCGCACGGGTGGGGTTCGGGCAAATCGAGGATTCAGCCCGGCCCAAGGCGCAACAGGGTACGGGGCGTCATGGGATAGTCACGGACGAGCCGACGGATATCCTCGGCGGTCACCGCCATAACCTGAGCCAATTCCTCTTCGAGCGGCAGATAACGGCCGAGATAGGTCCATGTCGAACCGATGGATGACATCCGCCCGCGGGGGCTTTCGCCTTGGAGCGTGGCGCTGGTCGCCAGTTTGTTCTTGGCTCGATCGACTTCTTCTTCGGTCAGGTCCCGCAGGAACGAATCAATCGTTTTAAGAAGAACCTGTTCGACCTGCTCGGCCCGTTGAGGGTCACAGCAGGCGGAACCCATGAAGCAGCCGACCCGGTCCATGGGCAGATAAGAAAACGACGCCTCATCCGCAAGGCCCGGCTCGACCAGTGCCCAGTACAGCCGGGAACCGTCAGCATCCCCCAGAACATCCGCGAGGACTTTGGCTGCGTAACGGGAATCCTCTTGAGCCGAGGGGGCGGGGCACAACAGGCCGATGTAGTGTCGGGTCACCTTGGGATCGGTGATCGTGTGCTGGTGGTCTTGAATCGTGGGCGGGTCATACCGGCGTACCGCGCCGCTGCGGTTCCAGTGTCCGGCCACTTGTTCGATGTCCCGCACCAGGTCGTCAAACTCGAACCGGCCGACCGCTGACACCACGATGTTGTCCGCGGCATAGCGTTGCTGGAAATAATCGCGCATCTGCTCGGGCGTCAGGTCGGACACCGTGTCTCGTGTTCCCAACACCCGGAAACCCAGTGGATGATTCCTGAAGTAATGTTCGAGCAGCTCATCCTGCAGGCGCCAGGCCGGCTGATCGTCGTACATCCCGATTTCTTCGAGGATGACGTTCTTTTCCATGTTGAAGTCGTCTTCACGCAACGCCGGGCGTAGGATGTCCCCGATCAGGTCCACGGCACGCGGGAGGAACTCGGGCAACACGTGGGCGTAGTAAACGGTCTGCTCGTGGCTGGTGAAGGCGTTGTAGTTGGCGCCGATCTCGTCGAACTCACGGTTGACGTCGTCCGCGGTTCGCCGATCGGTTCCCTTGAACATCATGTGTTCGAGGAAGTGAGAGACGCCCATCACCTGAGGCTGTTCGTCGCGAGCACCGGTCTTGACGAAAAACCCCACCGCGGCGGTATGCGCATCGGGATTGGTTTCGGCCACGACGGTCAGGCCGTTGGCTAATGTGTGGTGGTGGAACGTCGGCATCATCGGGAACCGCAATGTGTCCTTCGGAGGCGGCTCGAAAGCCGGTCAGACGGCCACCTTGTCCAGCTCGTCGGTGAACGCCTGCTTCGGCTGAACGCCCTGCCAGATCTTCACCGGCTGGCCGTCCTTGAACAGGATCACGGTCGGGATGGCCTGGATCTGATACTTGATCGCGGTGTCCCGGTTCCCGTCCGTATCGACCTTGCCGACCTTGACCTTGCCTTGATATTGCTCGGCTAGTGCGTCGATGGTCGGGCTGAGCATCTTGCAGGGCTGGCACCACTCGGCCCAGAAATCGACGAGGACAGGTTTGTCGCTCTGGAGGACTTCAGATTCAAAGTTCGCGTCGGTTAATTCCAGGACAGCATCACTGGCCATGATTGACTCCTTGGTGTCCGGGCAGGCCCGGGGTTCGTGTTTTCATAACGAAGGTTCGATTCTAGACCCGTCGTCAGGCGGTATCAACCAACGCGGGCCTGTTGTTCCATGATCCGGTAGAATCGATCGGATGAGTCTGTCTCGAAAAATCGAGGACGGCAGCGCGCTGATCGGTGTGGTCGCGCTGGGGTACGTCGGTCTGCCGCTGCTGCGTTCCTTCTTTGATGCGGGCTTCCGCGTGATCGGGTTCGACGTGGACCCGGACAAGATCCGCATGCTTCGGGCCGGTGAAAATTACCTCAAGCACCTGGGTGATGATTTCGTCCGGCAGATGTCTGATTCGGACCGTTTCGAGGCGACGGACGATTTTGGCCGACTGGGCGAGCCGGACGCGATCATGATCTGCGTCCCCACCCCGCTTGGTCGGCATCACGAACCGGACCTGAGCTACGTGGAACGTTCTGCCGAGGATGTCGCAAGGACACTTCGGCCCGGGCAGTTGATCGTGCTGGAATCGACGACCTACCCCGGCACGACCCGTGAGGTGGTGCTGCCACGCCTGCAAGCCAAGGGGATGACCTGCGGGAAGGACTTTTACCTGGCTTATTCTCCCGAACGTGAGGACCCCGGGCGAAAAGACCACACCACGCAGACGATCCCGAAGCTGGTCGGTGGCATCGATGCCGCTTCGGGCGAGCTGGCCACGAGCCTGTACCGCAAAGCGATCCGGCAGGTCATCCCGGTCAGCAGCGCCGAGGTCGCTGAGAGCGCCAAGATCCTGGAGAACGTCTACCGGGCGGTGAACATCGCGCTGGTCAACGAGATGAAGCTGATCCTGGACCGGATGGGGATCGATGTCTGGGAGGTGATCGACGCGGCGGCGACCAAGCCCTTCGGGTTTCAGGCGTTTTACCCCGGCCCGGGTCTGGGCGGCCACTGCATCCCGATCGACCCGTTTTACCTGACCTGGAA
>CAZJCN010000174.1:3112-5758 GCA_964544195.1 uncultured Phycisphaeraceae bacterium
CCGGTGTAAAAGCCAAAGTCGTCACGGCATGAATAACTGTTACAAACACCTGATTTGATCAATATTTAGCTTGACTTTGGGGGAGGCGGGAGTCAGAATTGAGTGCGGGCGGTTCCGTCACTATCTGACGGGCTACAATGTTGTAACCGGCCCGCCGGTCAGGCGGTACGGATGGGAGTCTTGAGTTTTATGAACCCGCCAGGAAAAGCCTTGTGGATGGCTGTGGTGTCAGCGTGCCTTGGGTTGCCCGCCACCATCGCTTACGGCGGGATCATTGACGACTCCGCCAACGACGCCGATCATCTCGCACTCGCGGCCCAATCGCAGTACGACCCGGTCGGTGTCGTCAAGCGTCTGAACAATCAAAGCCAATTGGTGGTCGACAGCTCCGGCATCCTCATCGCCCCGGATTGGGTTCTGACCGCCGCTCATACCATCCCGTCTGGCAACCCTCAGCCGACCGATACCTGGACCTTCGGCAGTGAAGTTCGGCACATCGACCAGGCGATCCGCCATCCAAGCTACGGCGGGGATATCGCCAACGGGTTCGACCTGGCGCTACACAAGCTCGACGCACCGATTACGTCGATCACCCCCGCCTCGCTGTACACAGGAAGCGCCGCCAGCCTGGTCGGCCAGACGCTGACATACGTCGGCTTCGGACGAACCGGAACGGGCAGCACCGGCGACACCCAGCCCGCCGGGGCCAAGCGGGCCGGCCTCAACGAGGCCGATCAGGCCGGGTACACCCTCAACCCCGGTCCAAGCCAGACGGTCTATTCCAGCAACATCATCTTCGCCGACATGGACGACCCGCCGGGTGGGATTCCCTACGGCAACCCGTTGGGCAGCAGCATGCCCATCAACCTCGAATACCTGATCGCCTTGGGCGACTCCGGTGGCGGGCTGTTTGTGGAAGACAACGGCGAATTCTTCCTGGCCGGGGTTCACTCGGTCCTGATCGATTTCGATCCCACCGGGACCATCGGCTACGGGGACGTCATGGGCTCGACCACCATCGCCGCCGCGCTGACCTGGATTAATAACACCATCGCGCCGCCACCGGTCATCGGAGACCTCAACGGCGACGGGTTCGTCGGGATTGACGACCTGAACATCATCCTCAGCAACTGGAACCAGTCCGTCACCCCCGGCAGCCTGCTGGACGGCGATCCGTCCAACGATGGGTTCGTCGGGATCGATGACTTGAATACCGTGCTTGGCAACTGGAACGCGGGTACACCGCCAAACCTGAATCAACTCGACGGCCTGGTTCCCGAACCGGGCACGGCAACCGCGTTCGGCATTATCTTTACTGGGCTTGTCTACCGACGAACGCGCCGCGGATAATCCAAGTCGCGCGGCTATGACAACTGGTTGGAACCTTGAGGTGATTTCTGACATGGGCCGTCAATGGGGGCTGGTCATCTGTGCTGCTGCGACTTGCCTGATGGTCCTGCGACCAGCCGAGGCAGCTACGGTTACGGTCGACACCGCTCTGCTGTACACCACGGTCGACGATCCCGACCTGCACATCACCGGCACGGGCAGCGGCTTCGATAGTGTGGTCAAACTGACCATCGGACGGCCGGACGGCACGTTCACCTGCACCGGCGCGCTGCTCAGCAACGGCCGGGACGTTCTGACCGCGGCGCACTGCCTGACCGATGACGTGGGCAACCTGACCGCCACCTCGTCCTTCTCGCTGTTCCAGACCCAGTACGGCTCGGCGTCCCTGCCTTCCAGCAGTTTCACGGTTCACCCGAACTGGAACGGGGACTTTAATCTCGGCAACGATATCGCCATCGTCCACCTCGGTCGGCTCGCCCCGCTCGGCGCTGATGGTCATGAGATCTATCGCGGCAGCAATGAAATCGGACAGGTCGTGACCAAAGCGGGCTACGGCCAAACTGGCACGGGCAGCACCGGAGCGACCCTGCCCAGTGGTACACGTCGCAGTGGGATGAACACCTACGATTCTCTCGGGGATGCGTTCACGGGGCTGCTCGATACCGATCCGATCCCCGGGGCGCACCTTGTGTATGACTTCGACGACGGCACTGCCGAACATGATGCTTTCGGCTTTTTCGAGTCCATGCTGGGCGGCAATAACCTCGCTCACACGGGATTGGGCAACGATGAGGTGCTCTCCGCATCGGGCGATTCCGGCGGGCCGACGTTCATCAACAACCAGATCGCGGGGGTGACTTCATTCGGCCTTCGCCTGGACCGACGCATCGGCCCTCGGCCGCGGACGTCTGACATCGACGACGAGCTGAACGCCTCCTTTGGTGAGTTCGCCTTTGACACGCGCGTCTCGTTTTACGCTGACTGGGTCGACGCCCACCTGTCGGTTCCCCCGCCGTTCATCAACGGCGACCTCAACGGCGACGGCTTTGTCGGCATCGAAGACCTGAACCTCGTGCTGAACCGCTGGAACCAGGACGTCAGCGCGACCCCGGTGAGGCTGGCCGGCGACCCGACCGGCGACGGGTTCGTCGGGATCGAGGACCTGAATATCGTGCTGGGCGACTGGAACCTTGGCACCCCGCCGACTCTGGCCAACGCATCCGTCCCTGAACCTGGAATCTTGGCCGTCCTGGCACTGGGACTTACCGCGTGCCTTCGCAAACGCCGGCCCGGTCC